>PKWS01000185.1 GCA_003132105.1 Desulfosporosinus sp. | reverse complement strand
GCCAATGGGGAGTTTATCCAGATCCACCCCACCGCTATTCCGGGTGATGACAAGCTCAGGCTAATGTCCGAATCAGCCCGCGGAGAAGGCGGACGAATCTGGACCTATAAAGATGGAAAACCTTGGTATTTCCTGGAGGAAATGTTTCCGGACTATGGAAACCTGGTTCCTCGTGATATCGCGACTCGTGCCATTTATGAGGTTGTCTTTGACCAAGGCCTAGGGCTTAATGGGGAAAACATGGTTTACCTCGATCTGTCGCATATTGATCCGGAGGTCTTACAACGTAAGCTGGGTGGAATCATAGAAATTTATGAAAAGTTCGTGGGAGATGATCCGAAGAAAGTCCCCATGCGGATTTTTCCTGCCGTTCACTATTCCATGGGTGGACTCTGGGTCGATTACGATCAGATGACCAATATTCCTGGACTTTTTGCTGCTGGGGAATGTGAATACCAATACCATGGGGCAAACCGTCTTGGAGCGAACTCACTGCTTTCGGCAATCTATGGGGGAATGGTCGCTGGCCCCAAAGTGATGGAGTATATTAAGAAAAACAAGCTTCAAACCCCAAGCGATAAAGAGACAGTCTTTATGAAAGAAAAGAAAGTTCAAGATGAGAAGTGGGCTGAGATCCTGGCTATGAAAGGGAAAGAAAACCCCTACCTTCTCCACAAAGAACTAGGCGATATTATGACTTTGAATGTGACCGTCATACGATTCAACGATAAACTGGCGGAAACCGACGTTGTAATTCAGGAACTGATGAAACGCTGGCATAATATTGGCAGAAGCGATGACGTTGAATGGGGAACTCAGGAAGGAACGTTCATCCGTCAACTGTGGAACATGATGGAACTGGCAAGAGTCATTACCTTGGGAGCCTTACGCCGCGACGAGAGTAGGGGCGGACATTATAAACCAGAGTTTCCTGAGCGTGATGATGAGAATTTCTTAAAAACGACCATTGCCAATTGGACCCCCAGTGGTCCAGAGCTTAGTTATGAACCCGTTGACGTATCCTTGATTCCACCGCGTGCCCGCCATTATTGATAGAGAGAAGTAGGAGGTGAATTTAAGATGGCTAAACAGAAAACAATTCGCTTTAAAATTCGTCGTCAAGACGGTCCAAATAAGCCAAGTCGCTGGGAAGAGTTTGATATACCCTACAGAGAAAAATTGAATGTTATTTCTTGTTTAATGGAGATTCAGAAAAACCCAGTAACTGTTTCAGGGAAGAAGACAACCCCCGTGGTTTGGGAATGTAACTGTTTAGAAGAAGTTTGCGGAGCTTGTACTATGAATATTAATGGGCAAGGGAAACAAGCTTGCTCTGCTCTGATAGACAAACTGGCACAACCAATTGTACTTGAACCACTGACAAAATTCCCGTTAGTACGGGATCTCATGGTAGACAGGCAAATCATGTTCGATCACCTAAAAACAGTCCATGCTTGGATTCCTATTGATGGGACTTATAATCTGGGGTCCGGGCCGCGTTTGCCAGAAACTAAGCGCCAGTGGGCCTACGAATTGTCAAAGTGTATGACCTGCGGATGCTGTATGGAGGCTTGCCCACAAGTGAATTCACGCTCCAAATTTATCGGACCCGCTGCCATATCCCAAGTACGCCTCTTTAATGCCCATCCGACCGGGGAAATGAACAAACATGAACGGTTGGCGCCTTTGCTCGATGAAGGTGGAATTGCAGACTGTGGTAACGCCCAAAACTGTGTCCGCGCCTGTCCGAAGGACATTCCTTTAACAACAAGCCTCGCCGATTTAAATCGTGAAGTCAACAAATTCGCTTTGGATCGTTGGCTCCGCAAATAGCACCACAAGAAGAATTATTAGAAAAGGAGATTAGAAAATATGGGGACATTAAGAGAAGATGCTTTAGCACTTCATCGCGATAATGTCGGGAAACTGGAAGTTCACAGCAAGGTTCTGGTCCGTAACAGTCGAGATTTATCCTTGGCTTACTCTCCAGGAGTGGCTGAACCGTGTTTGGATATTGAGAAAGATAAAGACTTAGCGTATGTTTATACCAATAAGGGCAATTTTGTGGCCATAGTCTCAAATGGAACGGCTGTTCTTGGCCTTGGAAACATCGGAGCGCTTGCCTCCATGCCCGTCATGGAGGGGAAGTCCGTACTCTTCAAGACGTTTGCTGGGGTCGATGCCTTCCCGATTTGTTTAGACACGGAAGATATTGAAAAAATAATCCAGACGGTAAAGTTAATGGAACCAACCTTTGGCGGCATCAACCTAGAAGATATCAGTGCACCGGCTTGTTTCGAAATCGAAGAGCGCCTGAAAAAAGAAATGAACATTCCTGTTTTCCATGATGACCAACACGGGACAGCCATCGTCGTCATGGCTGGAATGATTAATGCCCTTAAGGTGGTTGGGAAAGATTTAGATAGCATTCGTGTGGTCACTAACGGTGCAGGTGCTGCCGGAGTGGCGATTATCAAATTGCTCATGAGTATGGGCGTTAAAGACGTAATCATGTGCGATACCAAGGGGACAATCTATACAGGACGTCCTGTAGGAATGAACAAATCAAAAAACGAAATCGCCAAGGTTACCAATCCTCAGGGACTGATTGGTTCTTTAGCAGATGCCTTAGTTGGAGCAGATGTCTTCATTGGTGTATCTGCAGCCAATACGGTGACTCCTGAGATGGTTAAAACTATGGCCATGGACCCGATTATCTTTGCTATGGCAAATCCTGTTCCGGAAATCATGCCAGAACTCGCTAAACAAGCAGGAGCTAAAGTTGTTGGAACTGGACGTTCGGATTATCCTAACCAAGTGAATAACGTTTCGGCATTTCCTGGTATTTTCCGTGGTGCTCTGGACGTTCGCGCTTCTCAAATCAATGAAGAAATGAAAATTGCTGCAGCTTATGCGATTGCGAGCTTGGTAAGTGACGAAGAACGCAATGCGGACTACGTTATTCCGCTAGCTTTCGATCCTCGCGTTGCTCCAGCTGTTGCTGTTGCCGTTGCCCAAGCTGCTATGGACAGTGGGGTAGCCCGGATAACTGTTGATACCGAAGAGATCTCTAAGAGAGTATGGGCGATTCGCCCAGAGTAGTTTTGTTTAAAAATAGGTCCATAATAAGGGATGTGGATAGATGAAAACCTCCGTAGCACGGTAAACGTGTTGCGGTTTTTTTTGTTTTTGAAGTATATTACAACGCAGGGAGCTGACCACACTAAGGTTTATTAAATCAAACTTAAAGGACTAGACAAGAAAGCTCTCCCAACGTATTTCATGCGTAGGAGGGCGTTTGTTATACTGGTGCGACAATAGACTCTATGATGGCCTGAAAATTTCTTTACTTTTTCTTTATGGTTTCCGCTTATATTTTTACACCGTTTTAATGGGCATTAGATTTATAATTAGCCTGCATTCCAAGTAAAAATTCTTAAGAGGGGTAAGATAAGAATCAGCTTGTTTCATTTGCATTAGGAAAGGGGATCAATATGTTTCGCCTTAAAAATATTTTAATTGGCAAACCACTGCATAATTCATCACTGGCCCATGAGAAATTATCTAAAATCAAAGCACTTGCCGTTTATTCCTCCGATGCTCTATCTTCAGTAGCCTATGCTACTGAAGAAATACTTTGGGTCTTAGCACCTGTAGGAGCTTTCGCCCTGTCTTTTTCGCTTCCTATTGCTGGATTAATACTATTACTCTTAGCAGCGCTCATCTTGTCCTATCGTAAAACTATTACCGCATATCCTTCAGGTGGAGGAGCCTATATTGTTGCAAAAGACAATTTAGGTCAAGTACCTGGGTTGGTGGCTGGTTCTTCTCTTGTGATCGACTATATACTAACAGTCGCAGTGAGTATTGCGGCAGGGGTAGCTGCTATTACTTCAGCGTTTCCCAGCCTTTTCCAGCATACGGTTGCTTTATGTTTATTTTTTGTTTTAGTATTAATGTTTGTAAATCTTAGAGGCATTAAAGAAGCTGCTACTGTTTTTACCTTGCCCACGTACATTTTTATTTTCAATGCGCCTGGTTTAATACCCCCGACTTCAGTCGGGACAGCTTCTAGCGTGGAACAAGTAGTAGCAGTCTGTTAAACTATATTAAAGGGGTGACAGCTGCTATGGTAGATTACAAAAAAGGAAGTCACACAGTCTATGATATAAAGTATCACGTAGTGTGGGTAACAAAATACCGATATAAAATACTGCACAAAGTCATAGGTCAACGATTGAGAGAACTGCTCCGTCAGGGGTGCGAAACAATAGGTGTGACAATAGTTCAAGGTAATATAGGCAAAGATCATGTTCACATGCTACTATCGTGTCCGACGAATATAGCACCTAGTAAAATAGTCCAATATCTCAAAGGAAGATCGTCGAAGCTACTACAAAGTGAGTTTCCAGAAATTAAGAAAAAATATTGGGGACAGCACTTATGGGCAGTAGGCTATTTCTGTGCAACTGTAGGGACAGTAACAGAAGAAACAATTAAGGCGTACATAGAAAATCAAGACAAGGATGGTGTTAAGGACATATTTAAAATAGAAGATGAGTGAGTTTGAGTCACCGGCTTAAGATTGCTTTCAGCAATAGGTCTTTCAGAAGACTTAAGTCTTAAAAGGACTTCCAGTCCGCACTTTTTAAACGGCTTTAGCCGTAATCGCGACTTCCAGTCGCAATCGGAACCCCTGTACTTCAGTGCAGGGTCGTTCAG
>PKWS01000269.1 GCA_003132105.1 Desulfosporosinus sp. | reverse complement strand
GCAACACGAGCAATATGAACGACCTTTTCATTCATATCCGACTTGTTAGCTTCGAATTTAGCCAATTTGATTTTCCCTCCTTTACCCTAGCTTAGAAGCTGAGCCCAGCTTCGCGTGCTGATGTCGCCAACGCTGAGATTCTGCCGTGATAAATATTTCCTCCACGATCGAATACAACTTGCGTAATTCCTGTTTCAAGGGCCTTCTTTGCAACCAACTCGCCGACCTTTTGAGCGCCAGCGGTATTCCCACCTGACAGATCAGCAGCTTTGAACTCTGGATCGAGGGAAGAAGCAGCAACAAGTGTTACACCCAGCTCATCATTGATTACTTGAGCGTAAATATGATTCAAGCTCCGAAAAACTGCCAAACGCGGACGTACAGCAGTGCCGACAATAGCCTTGCGGATGCTCTTATGCTTTTTAATGCGAAGAGCTTTTCGATCAATGTGCTTAATCAAAGCGAACACTCCTTTCACGTTGGGCAAGAGATTTTGCCCTTGCCTATTTTAGTTTACTTCTTAGCGCCTTTTTTGCCACCAGTTTTACCAACCTTACGACGGACGACTTCACCTTCGTAGCGAATACCTTTACCTTTGTAAGGTTCAGGCTTGCGCTCTGAACGTACAACAGCAGCAAAAGCGCCAACGAGTTCTTTATCCATCCCTTTTACCACAATCTTATTAGGAGCTGGAACATCAAAGTCAATTCCTTCAAAGGGAGTGAGTTCTACAGGATGAGACTTGCCGACCGTTAATACCAGCTTATTTCCTTTTTTCGCAGCACGATATCCAACGCCGACCATCTCTAGTCCCTTGGTAAATCCTGTCGTTACCCCTTCGACCATATTGGCGATTAGGGTTCGGGTCAATCCATGTAAGGATCGGCTAAACGGTTCATCATCTGGCCGAGTGACAATGATTTGCGAGTTTTCGACCACAATGTTCATTAATGAATGCAACTCTCTCGTTAAGGTTCCTTTGGGACCCTTAACCGTGACCACATTTTCCACTATCTTGAAGTCCACTCCACTGGGAATCCCAATGGGGCGCTTGCCAATTCTGGACATTCACTGCACCTCCGTTGAGAATATTACCAAATGTAGGAGATCACTTCTCCGCCAAGGCCCTCTTTCCGGGCTTTCTTATCTGACATAATTCCCTTAGAAGTCGAAATCACTGCGATTCCGAGTCCCCCAAGGACTTTCGGCATTTCATCCTTTTTCGCATAAACGCGTAGTCCCGGACGGCTTATCCGTTTTAACCCGGTAATAACACGCTCACGGTTAGGACCGTATTTCAAATACATCCGAATCACGCCTTGTTTGTCGTCCGCAATATATTCTACATCTTTGATGTACCCTTCTGCTTTGAGCAGTTCCGCAAGCTCTTTCTTAATACGAGATGCTGGCACCTCAACTTTATCGTGGTAAACCATTCCCGCGTTGCGGATACGTGTTAAAAAGTCTGCAATCGGATCTGACATTGACACTTCAGTCGTCCCCCTTCCTTACAATGTTTTACCAACTGGCCTTCGTGACTCCAGGAAGTTCCCCTGCATGAGCCAAGTCCCGGAAGCAAATCCGGCACATTCCGAATTTTCGCATGTAAGCATGGGGACGTCCACAAAGCTTGCAACGATTATGCGAACGTACTGCGAATTTTTGTCCACGAGTTTGGCGGACAACCATTGATGTCTTAGCCACGTTCTTGAACCTCCTTTTCTCTAATCACGGTACGGCATTCCAAAGCCGCGAAGCAACTCACGAGCTTCTTCGTCAGTTTTTGCCGTTGTTACGAAGACTACATCCATTCCGCGGAGTTTGTCGATCTTGTCATACTCCATTTCGGGAAAGATCAGTTGCTCCTTGATTCCTAACGTGTAATTACCGCGTCCGTCAAACGCCTTCGCTGAAACACCGCGGAAGTCACGAACACGTGGTAAGGCCACATTTAAAAGTCGATCCATAAATTCATACATTCGCTGGCCTCGCAGGGTGACTTTGCACCCAATTGGCATTCCTTCACGAAGTTTGAATGCTGCAATGGATTTCTTAGCCTTCGTGACCACAGGTTTTTGTCCCGAGAGCTTCATTAAATCTGCAACAGCGGAATCGATCGCCTTGGAGTTTTGAACCGCTTCGCCGACACCCATATTAATAACAATTTTATTAACTTTGGGGATTTGCATGACATTCGTATAAGCAAACTTCTGCTGTAAGGCAGGAGCAATTTCGTTTTGGTATCTATCCTTCAGACGAGCCACTATGGTCCCTCCTTTCGCGATTAGTGTTTATCCGGTAAATTCACTCCGCATTTTTTGCAGACGCGAACTTTTCCGCTTTCCGTTAACTTGACACTAGCGCGTGTCACGGAATTACACTCTTGACAATATAACATAACGTTTGAACTGGCCATTGGAGCTTCTTTTGAGACAATGCCACCTTGAGGCATTGTTTGAGAAGGTTTGGTATGACGCTTAATGAGATTGGCCTTCTCAACTATCACGCGGCCTTTCTTGAGAATCACATCAATAATTTTGCCTTTTTTCCCGGCATCTTTACCGCTGATTACCATGACGAAGTCGCCCTTTTTAACGTGTATCTTTGCAGTTTGTACCTTATGCTTAGTAGCAGCCACTTTCTTCACCTCCATCTGTCATGGGGTCTTAGATAACTTCCGGTGCCAGGGAAATAATTTTCATAAAATTATCACGTAACTCACGAGCAACCGGTCCGAAGATACGGGTGCCACGAGGGCTTTTGTCATCTTTGATGAGTACAGCCGCGTTTTCGCTAAACCGAATATAAGAACCGTCCGGACGTCTAATTTCTTTTCTTGTCCGCACAATAACGGCCTTAACAACTTCCCCTTTTTTGACAACGCCCCCTGGCGTTGCTTGCTTAACAGAAGCTACAATTATATCGCCAATCGAGGCGTACCGACGCATTGAGCCGCCCAGTACACGAATACACATTAGCTCTTTAGCGCCTGAGTTGTCTCCAACTCTAACCCTGGTTTGTACCTGGATCATTCCCATTGACCCCCTTCCGAACTAAATATAAAAGTATTAGACAATAAGTGATTTCTCAGTTATCTCAACCACACGCCAACATTTATCTTTGCTCAAAAGGCGAGTTTCCATGATTGAGACAGTGTCTCCAACATGAGCCTCATTGTTTTCGTCATGAGCTTTAAATTTTTTGGTACGGGTAATCGTTTTTTTGTAGATCGGGTGACGCTGAGTGATATTTACAGCTACCACGACGGTTTTATCCATCTTGTCGCTCACTACCTTACCAATTCGGACCTTGCGCTGGGCTCTTTCCAATCTAAAAAGCCTCCTTTCTCAACTTAGGCACGTTCAAGCTTTAACTCTCGCTCACGAAGAATCGTTTTNNCGAGCGATTCCTTTGCGGACTTCCCGAATTCGCATCGGGTTATCGAGTTGTCCCGTTGCCAATTGGAAACGCAAATTAAACAGTTCTGTTTTGAACTCGTCGATTTCCTTTAGAACTTCTTCAGTAGTCATGTCACGGAAATCTTTAGTTTTCATTTGCGTCACCTCCTTCTTGATCTGCACGGGTAACGAACTTGCACTTGATCGGGAGTTTATGCATTGCTAGGCGCAGAGCCTCACGTGCTTGTTCTTCCGATACGCCGTTCAATTCGAACATAACCCGACCAGGTTTAACAACAGCGACCCAGTATTCTGGTGAACCTTTACCACTACCCATACGGGTTTCTGCCGGTTTCGCCGTAACAGGCTTATCAGGAAATATTTTGATCCAAACTTGGCCTCCACGCTTGATAAAGCGGGTCATCGCGATACGAGCAGCCTCAATCTGGCGGTTCGTAACCCAGCCGCATTCCAGCGCCATAAGACCATATTCGCCAAAAGTAATTGTGTTACCGCGTGTTGCCCTACCGGACATCCGCCCACGATGTTGTTTACGATGTTTCACTCTGGATGGGACTAACATTTAGTTTCCTCCTTCCACCTGAGCGACGACCTTCTTGGCGGGAAGAATCTCACCTTTATAAATCCAAACCTTGATACCAATTTTGCCATATGTGGTATTGGCTTCTGCAAAACCGTAGTCAATATCTGCACGCAATGTGTGAAGGGGTACTTTTCCTTCATGATACCATTCGGTTCGGGCAATTTCGGCTCCAGCCAGACGACCGCTGCATTGAATTTTAATACCTTGTGCGCCTGTCCGCATTGTTCGGCCAACAGTTTGCTTCATTGCCCGACGGAAAGACACCCGTTTTTCGAGTTGTAGTGCGATGTTTTCTGCTACCAGCGTGGCATCCATTTCGGGTTTCTTGATTTCTACGATATTGACTGCAACTTGTTTACCGCTTATAGCTTCAAGTTGTTTGCGCAAATTTTCAACTTCAATACCACCTCGACCGATAACGATACCGGGTTTAGCTGCATGAACCGACACTTTAACGCGATTGGCTGCTCGTTCAATCTCAACTTTTGGACATCCAGCTTGCTTGAGTTTGTTTTTTACAAATGCCCGGATCTTCAAGTCTTCATGAAGAAGTTCCATATAGTTTCTGTCAGCATACCATCGGCTCTCCCAGTCCCGGATAATTCCGATTCGAAGGCCTTTGGGATTAACCTTTTGACCCACTGTTTAGCCCTCCTTCTTTTCGCCCACAACCACAGTAATGTGACTTGTCCGTTTCCGGATCTGATCTGCACGTCCCATGGCTCGAGGCTTGATGCGTTTTAAAGTTGGTCCTTGATCCACACAAATTTCAGTAATTATCAGATCATCAACATTCATGTCATAGTTGTGCCCTGCATTTGCGACTGCAGACTTCAGCACTTTCACCACATCATCTGTGGAGCCGTTAGGTGTAAACTGAAGAATTGCGAACGCATCACTGATCTTTTTGCCACGGATTAGATTGACAACCTGGCGCACCTTACGAGGAGAGATACGTACATATTTTGCCACTGCTTTTGCTTGCATGTGCCTTAACCTCCTCTCGAATTAACGTAAGCCGCTCGATTTTTCGGTTCCCGCATGGCCCCTATAGGTGCGAGTAGGCGAAAACTCTCCGAGTTTATGCCCTACCATATCTTCTGTAACATAGACAGGAACATGTTTTCGACCATCATGTACTGCAATCGTGAGTCCGACCATTATCGGAAATATTGTTGAGCGTCTGGACCACGTCTTTATAACGCGTTTTTCACCTGATTTGTTCATCGCTTCTACGCGCTCGAGCAAACGAGGTTCGGCGAAAGGTCCTTTTTTCAGAGATCTGCTCATTTATGGGCCTCCTTTCGACTACTTAGTCCGTCGTTTCACAATAAAGCGATTCGACGAATTCTTTTTCTTCCGAGTTTTTGCTCCCAGTGCTGGTTTTCCCCAAGGAGTACATGGGTTGCGACCAATCGAGTTACGACCTTCGCCCCCACCATGCGGATGGTCGCAAGGGTTCATTACTGAGCCACGAACTGTTGGACGAATACCCATCCAGCGAGATCTTCCGGCTTTACCGATGTTAATGTTCTCATGATCTAAATTTCCGACCTGGCCAATAGTTGCACGACACTCAATGCGAATCATGCGCATTTCACCAGAAGGAAGTCGAAGCGTTGCATAGGAACCTTCTTTAGCCATGAGTTGAGCTGAGCCACCAGCAGAGCGAACCATTTGTGCTCCTTTGCCTGGTTTCATCTCAATGTTGTGAAGCAAGGTACCCACCGGGATATTCTGAAGTGGTAAAGTGTTACCAATCTTGATGTCTGCGTCGGTACCGGAAACAACCATTTGATCAACTTGTAACCCGTTCGGCGCTAAGATATAGGTTTTAAGTCCATCCTGATAGAACAATAAGGCAATATTGGCGGAGCGGTTTGGATCATACTCAATGCTCGCAACACGAGCAGGGATTCCATCCTTATTCCGCTTGAAATCAATAACGCGGAACATTCGTTTATGTCCGCCGCCTTTGTGGCGCACGCTTAAACGTCCGAGATTATTGCGACCAGCCTTTTTAGTTAAAGGCATTAGTAAGGATCGTTCAGGATCTGTTCGTGTGATTTCTTCGAAAGTCGACATTGTCATATTACGACGACTTGGTGTGGTGGGTTTATAAGTTTTTAATGCCATCGGTTTTCATTATCCTCCTTTGCTTCAAGCTGCTTACAGGCCCGCGAAGTTTTCAATCTTATCTCCCGCTTTAAGCGTAGCAATCGCTTTTTTGCGGTTAGATGTTTTTCCAACATACTTGCCGACCCGCTTCTCTTTGCCTTTGACACTCATCGTTCGGAGTTCGACAACCGATACTTTAAACATCTTTTCTACCGCTGCTTTAATTTCGATCTTATTTGCAGCAGGATTGACCCAGAAGGAGTATTTGTTCTCCTCGACAAGCCCTACAGACTTCTCTGAGATTACTGGACTTTTGAGGACATCACGTGCGTCGCGCATTACGCTAACACCTCCTCTGTTTTAGTTACCGCCGCTTTGGTCATGACAAGAATATCATAACGAAGTATGTCCATCACATTCATTCCTGCAACATCCGTAGTTTTTACGCCCTCGATATTTCGAGCAGAACGAAGCACTGCCTCATCCACGTCATCCATCACAATCATAGCCTTCTTGTCTATATGAAGAGCAAGGAGCACTTTCATCATTTCACGGGTTTTTGCTTCACCCATGCTCAAATTGTCAAGTACAATCAGCTGTTGCTCCATAACCTTCGAAGAAAGTGCCGAGTGCAAAGCCAATCGACGAACTTTTTTGGGTAATTTAAAGCCGTACTTGCGAGGTTTGGGTGCGAACACGACGCCACCGCCTCTCCATAATGGGGAGCGTGTGCTACCAGAACGTGCACGACCTGTTCCTTTTTGACGCCATGGTTTGCGACCGCCTCCGCGCACTTCTCCGCGTAACAAGGCAGATTGTGTGCCCCGCCTTTCTCCAGCTTGTTGTGACACTACTGCTGAGTGAAGTACATGGATATTCGGGGTAATTCCAAACACGCTTTCGCTGAGTTCGATTTCACCGACCGCTTCACCTTGCATATTTAATACTTGAACTTTCGGCATTGCTTATTCCTCCTTTCTCAGTGTTACTTCGCCTTGACAGAAGGCTTCAGAATGAGCAACGATTTATTCGCTCCCGGGACAGCCCCTCTGATCAAAATCAGGTTTTTATCTGCATCAACTCGCACAACTTCGAGATTTTGTACTGTAACACGTTCGCCACCCATACGTCCGGGCAACTTACGACCTTTAAATACTCGAGCGGGGCCCTTCGCGCCAAGGGAACCTGTACGACGGTGATATTTCGATCCATGCGCCATCGGTCCACGACTAGCATTATGACGCTTGATCATTCCTGCGAAACCCTTACCCTTCGAAGTGCCGACAACATCAATTTTGTCACCAACCGTGAATAAATCCACTTTTACTTCTTGGCCGATTTCATAACTTTCAACATCACTGATTCGAAACTCCCGAATATACCGCATCGGCTTCAGTGAAGACTTTTGGAAGTGTCCTTTGCGCGGCTTATTGCTTAAGCTTTCGCGTAGAAGTGAGAAACCAATTTGAATAGCGTTGTAGCCATCGGTCGCTACTGTCTTCTTCTGTACCACTGGGCAAGGACCTGCTTCAACAACTGTGACCGGAACTACACGTCCTTCGGCTGTGAAAATCTGAGTCATACCAATTTTTTTACCTAAAATTCCTTTTGACACGAATGCCACCTCCTAAACGCTTTGAAGTGCGCCAGATCATTCCGGAGCACGAGAGCGTCGTTTTATTTATTTTGTCGCGATTCCCTCGGCAACTACTCCACGCTACCGGGCGTTTCTCGCAGCAAACATAACGATAGTATATCACACAATATAAAGTTTAGCTATAAAGAAAACTTGGCTGGCGCCGAACCTTAGTGAAGGCGGCCGCCTAGTTGCATTTATGCAGCAGGAAAGTATATAGCTGAAAGTTATACTTTCTGACTAGTATAAAGAAA
>PKWS01000252.1 GCA_003132105.1 Desulfosporosinus sp. | reverse complement strand
CAGCTGTGGGGTGAACAACATGTTTATGGGGGAATACATTCATACGATTGATGGAAAAGGCCGGCTGATTATTCCGGCAAAATTCCGTGAGGCCTTGGGAGAACAATTTATTGTGACCAAAGGCTTAGATCACTGTTTGTTTGTTTACCCTCCAACAGAATGGAATACCTTGGAACAGAAGTTGCGCGCTTTGCCGTTTACCCAACCCGATGTTCGTGCTTTTGTCCGTTTCTTTTTTTCTGGGGCGACGGAATGTGAACTGGACAAGCAGGGAAGAATCTTATTGCCGGCTAATTTGCGTGACTATGCGCAATTGGAGAAGAATCTGGTTCTGGTTGGAGTGTCAAGCCGTGTTGAGATATGGAGCGAGACACTTTGGGCAGAATATAGTCGGCAAGCAGAAAGCGCTTATGCCAGTGCTGCTGAATCCCTAGTACAGCTAGGTTTATAGAAAGGAACGGATTTAATTGGATTTTCATCATGTCACTGTTTTGTTAGATGAGACGGTTGATGCGGTAGTTACGGACCCCTCTGGTAAATATGTTGATTGTACACTGGGTGGGGCAGGACATAGCAAAAGGGTCTTTACGAAGCTCGCAGCCACCGGAAAACTGATTTGTTTTGACCAAGATGCCTTAGCGATTGATCACGCGAAAGAAATCTTTGGCGAGGATGAACGGGTTACCTTAGTCAATCGAAACTTCGAATATCTGGAAGAAACCCTAAAAACTTTAGACTTACTGCCGGTGAATGGAATTTTGTTTGATTTAGGGGTCTCGTCTCCTCAACTAGATGAAGCTGAACGCGGTTTTAGTTATATGCAGGATGCACCCTTGGATATGCGCATGGATCCTTCAAGCTCCTTGACCGCTCGGGAAATTGTGAATACGTGGGCCGAAAAGGATTTGGCTCAGCTTATTTGGAAATATGGAGAAGAAAAATGGTCCAAACGGATTGCACAATTCATCGTACAAACACGCAACGAGCGGTTGCTGGAAACAACGGGTGACCTAGTTCAGGCGATTAAAGCGGCGGTGCCTGCAGCGGTCCGAAGAAGTGGGCCACATCCAGCTAAACGTACCTTTCAGGCAATCCGAATTGCTGTTAACGATGAACTAGGGGTCTTAGATCGAGTGTTAGATCAAGCATTACGATGCTTAGATCATGGAGGCCGGATCGCGGTGATAACCTTCCACTCACTTGAGGATCGGATTGTAAAAGATAGGATGAAATCCTGGCTTGGGCGTTGCACCTGCCCGCCAGAATTACCGATATGTCGGTGCAATGCAATGGCATTAGCTAAGGTGTTGACACGAAAACCCATTCTTCCCTCTGAAGAGGAAGTAGAGCAAAATCCACGTTCAAGAAGCGCTAAATTACGGGTCGCCGAAAAGCTATAACGGTCTAAAGGACAAGAAGGAGGAATACCAATGGTAGTAGCGCAGGAAAAGATTGAGTGGCAGGAGCCATTAAAGCAAAAATCTCGCGAGAAAAACCCTCGGCCCACGAAAAAAGGGAAACAGTTCGCCAAAGGAAAAAGCATATTAGTATTGGCTTTCATTGTTGGGCTGGCTGGCTCCATTGGGGCGGCAACGATTCAGCTAACAGTCGTCCAAGGGGCAGAAGTACGGACTTTAGAAAAAGAGATTTCCACGATTAAAGCTCATAAAAATCTTCTTGAGATGGACGCTTACAAACTTCGTGCGCCAGGCCGAATTGAAAGCGCAGCACTAGCTATGGGCATGGAAAAACCTGCTGGGATAGTCTATGTGCCAGGTGCAGTGCCTTCGGTCTATAATCAAAAGGTGGCTCCGTCTACCCAAGTAGCAACACAACCTGCTGAGGGTAAACCCACAGCACTGCAGCAATTTTCACAGTTATTTACGAGCTTCTTTGCTTCAACGCAACGTTAAGATATAAGCGCTTTGGGTACGCGGAGACCCCGAGAAATTGGGGGGTGAGAACTGATGAGTTCTTTTGTTGTCATGCGTAAACGGATCGCTTTTCTTTTTTTTTGTGTGAGTCTATTTTTTGTCATCTTAGTCATTCGACTCGGGTATGTGCAACTTAGTCAGGGAGCAGATTTGCGAAAAAAAGCTGACGATTCTCACTTTCGTGGTGTACCTGTCGCACCTAAACACGGAAATATTGAGGATCGGCAAGGAAATGTCTTAGCAATGAGTGTCAGTAGTGAAACAGTTTATGCCATACCAGCAGAGGTTAGGCAATCTGGTAGAGCCAAAGAAATGGCCCAGACCTTGTCCCCACTTTTAGGAACCTCTGCAGCAGAAATTGAACAGCATATAACCAAACGTACAGCGTTAGAATACATTCAAAAGCAAGTTAAACCGGAAGTGGCAGCTCAAATACGGGCGTTAGCGCTCCCGGGCATTGGAACCACGGAGGATAGCCAACGGTATTATCCGCTTGGAACACTAGCATCTCATATTATCGGATTTGCCGGGATTGACAATCAAGGACTTGAAGGGATAGAGTTAACCAGAGAATCCGAGCTAAAAGGGATTGCAGGAAGTATTCTTCAAGAATTTGGTGCAAATGGGATTCCTCTACCCCAGGCGGAGCATCAGTACTTGGCTCCCAAACAAGGAAATACCGTGCGTTTAACTATTGATAAAAATATTCAGTTTTTTGCGGAACGAGAGTTACAGAAGTTGATGTCTGGCCAGGGTATTAACATGAACGGACAAGTGCCAAAGAGTGCTTCAATTTTAGTTATGGATCCGAGTACGGGAGAAATGCTTGCTTTGGCTTCGGCACCGACCTTTGATCCCAATCATTATCAGGAATCGGATCCGAGCACTAGGCGAAATATTGCTATTCAGAACGGTTATGAACCTGGGTCAACCTTTAAAATTATTACCTTAGCGGCAGCCCTTGAAGAAAAGAAAATTAAGCTCCAAGACCACTATTTCGATAAAGGGTCTTACGCTGTTCTTGGTAAAAACGTGCGATGTTGGAAGGCTGGAGGGCATGGTGACCAAACGTTTATGCAAGTGGCCGAGAATTCCTGCAACCCGGGTTTCGTCGAGATGGGTCAACGTCTGGGAATGGATAATTTTTATAAATATCTTCGGGATTTCGGTTTCGGCCAGAAGACAGGGATTGAAATGTCTGGTGAAGCCTCTGGCATTCTTGCCAATAAGAAAAAAGCGACCGCGCTGGATTTGGCGACCATGTCCATCGGACAAACAAATAATGTCACCCCTATTCAACTATTGACGGCTGTGTCAGCGGTGGCTAACGGTGGAACGTTAATGAAACCACAACTGGTGAAAGAAATTGTCGGTCCCAGTGGAAGGGTTATCACCCCTTTCAAAAAAGATGAGGTTCGACGCGTTATTAGTGAGGATACTTCAAAACTTGAACGTGAAGTCTTGGAATCCGTCGTCACCAATGGAACTGGACGTCGGTCTTTTCTGCCAGGATATCGTGTGGCGGGTAAAACAGGGACAGCTCAAAAAGTGGCAAACGGAGGGTATATTCAAGGGGAGTATATTGCTTCGTTTGCGGCGTTTGCCCCTGCAGACAACCCAAAGTTGGCGATGCTGGCCGTGATCGACGGTGTTCCGTTTTATGGGGGAGCTGTCGCAGCCCCTGTACTTCAGACTGTTATGCTTGATTCCTTGAGATACCTTGGCATTAAGCCGGATGTCCAAGCACCTATGACGCCCAAACCCCTGCCTGGACTTGAATTTCTACCACTTAAAAAGGCGGCAAACGTCCCCTCAGTCTTAGGCCTCCCTATAGCCGAGGCGCAAAAGGTTTTGACTCAAGCAGGTTTCAAGGGGATGACGGAAGGTCAGGGCGAAATGGTTCTTGACCAAATTCCCCATGGGGATACACAAGTAGAAGCGGGATCCAGTGTACT
>PKWS01000119.1 GCA_003132105.1 Desulfosporosinus sp. | reverse complement strand
GCCAATGCGCCAAGGATGGCGCATTTGGCGGGAACCCCGCTCCCCAGAGACAAGAGCTTGAACGGTTAGTTTGCTCTGAGTCGTAAGCACCGAGCGCTGTGTCACACAAATCCCTCATTTGGCGGGAACTCCGCTCCCCAGAGACAAGAGCTTACACGGTTAGATTGCTCTGCGTCGTATGTACCGAGCGCTTTGTCACACAAGTTCCCGAGTCCTGTTTCCCGCGCTGCGAAAAAAAACGAATTGGTGGGAGCTTAATTGGATTTTGAATGAGCCGTGCATGTAATAGCGAGGCGGAACACGAAGTGTTCCCTCGCATCCTTCTATCATGCAAGCAACCGTCTCCTTTCGTCGCCCTAAGTTCCCTAGACAAGACATTGCGGTAAGCTGTATAATGTATACAAAATACAATGGAACGATAATTAGGGGAGAGAAGAGTATGCGACAAGAGAAGGATTTAATAGGGGTTCATGAAGTCCCAGATGACGTGTATTATGGAATTCAAACAGTACGTGCTACGGAGAATTTCCCGATGACAGGGTATCACCCGCATCGGGAATTGATTCGGGCTATAGGTATGGTTAAAGGTGCAGCAGCAGAAGCCAATATGCATATTGGGTCCTTAAGTCCTAGGATTGGAAAAGCTATTGTCGAAGCGTCTAGGGAGTTAATCGAGGGCTTGTTGCACGATCAATTTGTAGTCGATGTGATTCAAGGTGGGGCCGGTACGTCCATGAACATGAATGCCAACGAGGTGATCGCTAACCGGGCAATTGAGCTCCTTGGTGGGAAAAAAGGTGAGTATTATAAAGTACATCCGAATACTCATGTGAACATGGCCCAAAGCACCAATGATGTTTTCCCCACAGCAATCCGCATTGCGAGCTTGAATGTGGCCCATGACTTGCTCGAAGCTCTCGACATGTTACGCCAATCCTTCGAGGATAAGGCTCAAGAGTTTGACGGTGTCATTAAGATGGGAAGGACGCATTTGCAAGACGCCGTTCCTATTCGGCTTGGACAGGAGTTTGCAGCGTATGCTCTCATGCTAGGACGTGATCTCAAGCGAATCGAACAGGCAATACTATCTCTAGAAGTCATGAATATGGGAGCAACGGCGGTTGGCACTGGGCTAAACGCTGATCCCGAGTATATTATAAAGGTCACACAGCGCTTGCGCGAGTGGACGCAATTACCTATGCGAATTGCCGATAACCTAGTGGATGGGACTCAGAATACAGATGCTTTCATGGAAGTTTCTGGGGCGTTACGAACCTTAGCCGTTAATCTATCCAAAATAGCGAATGATCTGCGCCTGATGGCATCTGGACCTCGGACCGGATTGAATGAAATTAATTTACCACCTATGCAACCAGGTTCCTCTATCATGCCTGGAAAAGTCAATCCAGTGATGGCGGAAGTTGTCAATCAAGTGGCATTTCAGGTTCAGGGAAATGATTTTACGATTGCGTTGGCCTGTGGGGCAGGACAACTGGAACTCAATGTCATGGAACCGGTCGTGGTCTTTAATCTGCTTCAATCCTTGGATATCCTGCGCAATGTGTCACGTGTCTTCAGGGACCGCTGTATCGTAGGTATCACCGCGAACGTCGAACGTTGCCGCGAAATGGTGGAAAACAGCGTAGGCATCGTAACGGCTATTAACCCCCACGTGGGTTACGACGTGGCATCGAACGTAGCCAAAGAGGCAATCCTATGTGGCCGACCAGTCCGCGACATCTGTCTGGAAAAATGCGTTCTCACGAAAGAAGAACTCGATGTGATCCTAAACCCGTATGAGATGACTAATCCAGGAATTGCAGGAGCTGCGCTGTTAAGAGGGTCCGCGAAACACGTCCTTGGCCATGCGATCGTCGTGCCAAACTAGGGCTTTAATCCCTGATGCAAGCGGGCAGGGTTCCCGGCCAAAGCGGCGTCCGTGCCGCAGGGCCGGCAGGAAACGTCCTGTTTCCCGCCCTGCTGAAGAAAGCGGATTAAAGCCGAGTTTGTCTACGACTCACGCATAGGCGTCGGACCGTGTGATCGTGGACCCTCTGGGCTGGGAAAAGACGACGAAGGGGACGTCTTGATTACCATGCGTAAGAAAGTATACTAGTAACAATAGACAATTATCGAAAGTACTAAGCCTTGGAAGAAGAGTCTTAGATAGAATCAAACAATTGAAAGTCTTTGAATCCCTAGTTAAAGGAAGGGGCTGTCTCAAAATAGAAGTTGAATTTCTATGAAGAGGCAGTCCCTTTCTTATGAACCGTATCTTCATGCACTGTCCCTTCTCCGACTCTCTCCCACTTCACTCCTAAGCCCGGGACGCAGTCTCACACATGCGCGACGTCTTTACGTAAGTAGGCCTAGCAAACTCCGTGAAAGTGACCCCAAACACGGGGCAGTGCACAAGGCCCCTTCTCGCCATCCCGACACCTTGTCATCCCGGCATCTAGCCATCCATGGCGATGCTCTAACCTNNCATGGTCGTCGGATGTCCCTGATTGATTTGCCGGGAACCCCGCCCTCTCACTAGTAAGCTCTTGAGTCTTAGTTTGATCTGCGAGAACAAGCAAGTGAGCGTTGTGACGCAAGTTCCTTGTTTGTACATTTTTATGGAAGGAAATAGAATAGTGTCGAACTTGCGTAGTAATGGGTAAGATGCTACACTTATATGTAGTTACAATTAGGGACTATGCGCTCAAGGCTAAAATCCTGGGGATGGAAGGGGGAAAAACAATGGCTGTGGGGCGAAATTCCTCGGGAGCAGGGAGAACCGTTTTGCTCATTATGATCGGTGCTGCTCTTGGAACTTTGGTCGGATTTGGCTTAGAAAAATACGGCATTTTTGCGCCGTTTTTGCGCCCGGCCGTCATCGATGTACCTTCCCATACTTACTTGGATTTCTTTTTCCTCTCGCTTTCCTTTGGTTTTCGCTTGAGTATAACCATTGCGACGATTTTGGGAGCACTTGGGGGATATTTAATGTCTAAGAAGGTGTAATATGCTCGTGCTTGCTTCTTCATCTCCACGGAGGGCTATGTTGCTTTGCGAGGGAGGCTACACCTTTGAGACTGTCAAGGCTTCTGTTTCAGAAGAGTTACCGGAAGGGATGGGGCCGAAGACTGGGGTCAGAGAGTTAGCTGTACGTAAAGCCCAAGCGGGTTTAACCCATTGGTTAGATCAGGGGGGTAACCTTCAGGATGTTATAATAGCGGCAGACACGATGGTGGTCCTTGACGCCCGTATTTTAGGGAAACCCGAAACACAGGCGGAAGCAGAGGAAATGCTACAAAGTTTAAGTGGTCGGACCCATGTCGTTTTAACCGGCGTGGCGTTGATCTCCGGATCGGGAAGACTCGTTTCGGACGTGGTAGAAACAGTCGTCCATTTTCATCAACTCGGAGCGGATGACATTAAGGCATATGTGGCTAGCGGAGAACCGATGGACAAGGCTGGAGCCTATGGGATTCAGGGGGAAGCAGGGAAATTCGTCGAGTCCTTTGAGGGATCATTAACTAATGTCATTGGCTTACCCATGGAATATCTCGCGGAATATCTTAGGGCGTGGGGGATTGAGCAGACAAATATCGCTTCACGCGAGGTGGATGATGGATTATCAACGCTTGAAGGATTTACCCGAGGACCTTCTACCACGTGAGCGGCTTTACCAATTAGGTCCCGAAGCCCTATCGAACCGTGAAATTTTGGCGATTTTACTTCGCACGGGCATCAAAGGAGAAAACGTTTTGACCCTTGCGGAACGCATTTTGGTAAGTGTTGGTGGGCTTGCGGGGTTAGAGAAGCTGACAGTTCATGAGTTAACCCAAATACATGGCTTAGGGAAAGCAAAATCAGCCGAAGTGAAGGCTGCTTTGGAATTAGGGCGTCGTTCAGTTTCCGCTGACCCTATGTCCAGACCCGTGATCAATTCTCCCCAGGATGTCGCGCACATTGTGATGGAAGAAATGCGTTTCCTTGATCGTGAACATTTCCGAGTTGTTTCTCTATCGACGAAGAATCATGTTCTGGGCATCAGCCCAGTCTCGATAGGTTCGCTCAATTCATCGATGGTTCATCCACGGGAGTGCTTTAAAGAAGCGATACGGCGCAACTCAAACGCCATAATTTTATTACACAATCATCCCAGTGGGGATCCAACCCCCAGCCAGGAAGATATTGAAGTAACACGCCGCCTGGCAGACGGAGGGAAGATTCTCGGGATAGAGGTCTTAGATCACGTGATTATCGGAGATAACCGATTTATCAGTTTGAAAGAACGGGGAGTCCTCTGAAACGATGCACGAAGTTCGATGCACGATGTCCGAACTTTGAGTTCAATTCTACGAATCGAAGAACGAAATGGACTTTAAGGCTTTAACTTATTGCGAACTCTGTTCGCTTCGATTCGAACATCGAGCCTCGTGCATCGAGCCTCTACATTATCGGGTATACTGAAACTATCAAGACTGGAAGGAGCTTTTAATACTATGTTTAGTTTTTTTAGCAAGGATTTAGGAATAGATTTAGGAACAGCCAATACTTTGGTTCACGTTAAAGGGAAAGGGATTGTGGTACGAGAACCCTCCGTGGTGGCGATGGATATATCGACTAAAACCGTTCTGGCCGTCGGGGACAAAGCCAAAGAAATGATAGGTAGGACTCCTAGTAACATCGTAGCGATTCGGCCCTTGAAAAATGGGGTTATTTCTGATTTTAACGTAACACAAAAAATGCTCAAATATTTTATTGGTCGAGCACTTGGGACAGAACACCCTTTTATACGTCCACGTGTGGTTATTTGTGTACCTTCAGGTGTTACCCCCGTTGAGGAACGGGCGGTTAAAGAAGCNNATCGGGGGAGGGACAACGGAAGTTGCCGTTATTTCCTTGGGTGGGATCGTGACAAGTTGTTCCATTCGTGTGGCCGGTGATGAAATGGATGATGCTATCGTCGCTCATATTAAGAGACGTTATAATTTAATGATCGGTTATCGTACAGCTGAAGCACTCAAACTTGAAATTGGGTATGCGTATAAGGCTGAACCTGGAACCTTTATAGTGCGCGGACGGGATTTATTAACGGGACTCCCTAAAACAGTCGAAGTGACCTCAGAAGAAACTCAAGAGGCTCTGCAAGAACCGGTCATGGCCATCGTCGATGCCGTGAAATCGTGTTTGGAAAAAACTCCACCGGAATTAGCATCAGACATCATGGATCGAGGCATCATGATGGCAGGTGGGGGCTCTCTTCTCCACAATCTAGACAGACTGATCTCGGATGAAACGAGTATTGCGGTGCACTTGGCGGAGGACCCACTGTCCTGTGTCGTTATTGGGACGGGGACTGTACTGGAACATGCAGATATCCTTCGTAGAATAGCCGCCTCGCAAAAGAGTTAAGTACAGCGAGGAGGAATTAGAGTGGCGAAAAGAGTTAATGTAACGGGAATTGCGGTTCTCGTTTTCTTTCTTTTGTTAAGTGTACTTATTAGTATTCGGTTAACAGGACTGGGTAGCCATTTTCCCAACCCTGTTGGGGGATTTTTGCAGAGAGTTTTGAGCCCGATAGAAAAACCAATTCTTCAGTTGGGGAACGGAATTCGGGATAATACGAAGGTAATTTGGAACTTCCGAGCAGTGCAACTTCAAAATGACGCCCTTCTCAAGAAAGTAGACCAGTTAACAGGCGATAATTTAAAACTAAAAGAACAAGTTCTAGCCGGTATGCG
>PKWS01000229.1:2796-3239 GCA_003132105.1 Desulfosporosinus sp. | reverse complement strand
AAGCCTGACGCAAACGCAGGCCAGGGAAATAGCGAAGCAGAAAAGATGAGTATTGACGCAATTAAAGCCAAGCTTGATAAATTTGCGGCGGACAACGGTATTCAGACGACATTGGTAACTTCCATCGAAGAACGAGGCCTAGTCGTCAGCATTCAGGAAACGTTGCTCTTCGAAAGCGGGTCAGCCGACATAACCGCTCAAGCACGAGATATTCTCGAAAAAGTATCCACGGTTCTTGCCGCAGCGCCCAACCAAATCAAAGTTGAAGGACATACTGACAATTTGCCGATTAACACCGCAAAGTTTCCTAGTAATTGGGAACTATCCGTAATTCGTTCCACCAATGTGCTGCATATCTTACAGCATGATGGGATCTCTCCCGACCGACTCTCCGCAACGGGTTATGGAGAGTTTCGCCCGATTTCTTCCAATGATACTGACGC
>PKWS01000229.1:0-2702 GCA_003132105.1 Desulfosporosinus sp. | reverse complement strand
AATCTGTTCAGGCTTCAACAGTGCGCTACTGTCTTCTGTCGTATGATTTTTGTAGAGCCAGTCATGTGTCATGAGGGTTACCGCCGGTATACCAGCGGAAGCGAAACTGATGGAATCACTGTTATGGGCTGCTTGGGATGTCTTTTGGGCTCTGGCACCCGCTTGGGCTGAGGCTTGACGGATAGCTTTGAAGGCTGGGTTATCCCCGTCCGCCCAGAGCGCAAAATCTCCGATCATCCCATTTCCTACCGTATCGACGTTTAGTACTGCTTGGATCTGGTGAAGGGGAAACGTGGCAGAGCGGACAAATGCCTGAGATCCCACAAACCCCATCTCTTCGGCACTCCAGAAGGCTAGGACGATCGTACGTTTCGGGGTCTTTCCTTCACGAAGGATTCGTCGCATGACATCTAGAACGCACCCTACACCAGAGGCGTTATCATTGGCCCCAGGGTAGACTTGTCCTTCGAAAATCCCCAAGTGATCATAATGGGCCGATAGAAGGATAATTTCCTCCGTTTTTTCCCCCATTAGAGCACCTAAGAGATTGGCACTCGGGGTTCTTAATTGATTNNAGATACTCTGCCGCTCTGATTTCTCCTACGGATCCTGCTTTACGGCCTTGCATCTCAGAACCGGTTAAAGCCAAAATATCATCCATGGCGGTACGAGTTAGGCTTTCTGCTTTGAAGGCATTATTCAGTTTAGTCCTTGGCGATAGCAACAATTCTACGGGTGGAAGCCCTAGCCTCGTCTTTAAAGACTCTCCAAAACGAGTCGGTAAAAGACTCCAAGGTAAGGCTATTGCACCAAGACCCAGCAATGCTTTTAAAAATACTCTGCGAGTCTGCATTTTAATCCTTTCTAAGAGGAGAATGACTATGTCTATACGCATCGATGCCCCACATCAAATCCCAGCTCCCAATCTCGATTCTCAAAGCTCCCTAGATAAAAGCAATGAGTTTAACGGAATCTTATCTCAGACTCAAAAAATACAGCGAATTGAACTCCAATCCTTCCTCAGCCGCCTTGGAACGCAGGGAAAGAAGTTGTCTGTTACACTCTCGCTCCGTGATCTTAAGGATTTCCGTGATATGGTTAAATCCTTTCTTCGTTCAACGTTTGGACAAAGCCGAAAAATGCAGGATGAGTCGTCTTGGGATTCACAAGGGCGGCCCAAGGTCATGGCGAGAATCGCCAAAATNNACTAAGATCGATGAAATTCGTGGCTTGATCGTCGACCTCTTCGCGTAAAGAGATTATACTTTTAGACCTATTCGCTAAGTAACCATAGATATCTTCTTTTTTTAATATATTACACTAATACTTTTTTTACCAGAAAGAAGGTGGAACCCCTTTGCCCTACTCATCTCTGCCAAATACCTACGAAGAATTTATTAAGGCGTTCCACCCCAAGAGTGGACTCGACCTTAAGTTTTATAAGCAAAACCAGATGCAGCGGCGAATCCTTAGCTTTATGAACTTCCACGGGTTCCTTTCCTATCCTGAGTTTCTAAAGGCCCTGGGCGTTGACCCCGTCTTGTATGACGCTTTCTTCAAACATTTGACCATAAACGTTTCCCAATTCTTTCGAGATGCCAACCAGTGGAAAACGCTGCGGGAAACGATCATCCCCCTTCTCCTTCAGAGTAAAAACCCTTTGAAACTCTGGAGCGCAGGATGTTCAAGCGGTCAAGAGCCTTACTCCTTAGCCATGACAATGATGGACTATTTTCCGACTACCAAATTTACCGTCTTGGGTTCGGATATTGATGTCAATGTACTAAAACAAGCTAAAAACGGTCTCTATAAACAAAATGATTTTGCGAGCACTCCACCGGAAATTTTACTCAGGTATTTTACCCCATTAGACATTGGCTTTCAAATCAAAGATCAGGTTAAACGGCAGGCTACGTTCCAGCACCAGAACTTGCTGACGGATCGTTTCCAGTCTGGCTATGATTTTATCGCGTGCCGTAATGTTGTGATTTATTTTACGGATGAAGCCAAAGGAATTCTCTACAATAAGTTTACGAACTCCTTACGACCCGGTGGAATCCTCTTTACCGGTGGCACAGAGCATCTCTTTGGAATGAACCAACTAGGCCTTAAATCGGTCTCCTCTTTCTTCTACCAAAAACAATAACGGTTTAATAACGAAAAGGGTGGCGAACAATTCGCCACTCTTTTCTCTGACCCACCAAAAAGATCTCCCACTACTCTGAGTGAGAGATCTATATACTTCCAAGTCTAGATTGTCGGACACACTCTTTCATACTGTCGGATAAACTCTTCTAAGGGATAAGTAACCCCTTTACCTTGAACCTCCAACGATACCTGTTGAGCATTTGGATTATAACCGATAAACTTCATTCCGAGCAGTTTGGCCATTTTAGATAATTCAATCCTCGCGCCTCTTCCAAAGTCCTTTAATTGCATCAACACACGCCCCTTTTTCTTGTCTTTATGACTCCAAAAAGATATTGAGTGTCCCATTTGGAAACGCTATTCAGTTGTATCTTCTACTCTATCTTATTCAGTGAAGCGTTGCAACTCTCTATGTTAAATAAAATTAATTAACATAGTCCTTCGTTTGATTGAATTATTTTTTCTTAACAATTTCTTTGTACTTTAGAATCGAATGCTTGGTAATTTCATAAAACCACCGTCCTAGACGTTGAAGATAGGCCCACCAAATCTTG
>PKWS01000275.1 GCA_003132105.1 Desulfosporosinus sp. | reverse complement strand
GTAAATATCAGGTCAAGTGGTTGCCCCATAAAGTAGCCCAAAAATACCAGCAGGGGGGCCACAAAGAGCGCAATTTGAGTGCTGGAGCCGATGGCGATTTCCAGACTGATTTCCATTTTGTTCTTCAAGGCCATCATGACGCAGGTGGAATGCTCGGCCGCATTGCCGATGATTGGGATCACGATGACTCCGATGAAGAGTTGACTGATCCCTAGCGTTTTAACCACGGGGTTAATTCCTGCCACCAGAAATTCACTCTCGATGACAACAAAAAAGGTAGCAACGAGTAAAATCAACAAGGCTTTAAGTTTCGACCAGTTTGGAGTTTCTGAATGTTCTTGACTAGGACGAAAAACGTCCTTATGAGTATGAAGAGAAAATATTAAACTAAGCCCATATACGATCATCAAGACCGAGGCAACTCCTAAACTTAAGGGTTCTGTTGCGGGACTTTCGTGTGTTCTAAGAAAGACTGCGGGAATGATTAGTCCTGTTACTGCCATGAGAAGCATTGAAGTGTGCATACCAGCTGCCGCTCTGTTGAATTTCTGAGACTTATATTTAAAACCTCCCAGGAGCATGCTTAAGCCTAGCACTAGGAGAAGATTGCCAATTATTGACCCAGTAATGGACGCTTTAACCACTTCTCCAAGACCCGCCCTCAGGGCAAAAATAGTGATGATGAGTTCTGCTGCGTTTCCAAAGGTAGCATTAAGCAAACCGCCAACTCTGGGGCCGACATAGATAGCTATTTCTTCCGTGGCTTTGCCCATGTAGCCAGCAAGGGGAATTATGCTTAAACCAGCAGCAACAAATAGTAAGACAGGTGAGTAAGCCGATAGTTGGAGAAATAGACTGATGGGGATAGCCAAAAGTAATAAATTAAGAAACTTCACCTATTCTTCCTCCTAGACTCCTATAAAACCGTTCTATACAATTAAAATCTATTTGAGCAGGTGTGTCAAATCAGAGCCCTGTAAATTCTCTGAGAGTTTCGCAAAGGTGATTGAAAAGATTGAGCCTTTATCAAGTTCGCTGTTCACCTGGATTCGACCTTCGCGCAGTTGGACAATATCATGCACGATAGCAAGCCCTAAACCGACGCCTGTTTTATTTCGATCTTTTCGAGAACTAATTCCACGGTAAAATCGTTCAAATAAATAAGGCTGGTCACTTGGCGAAATACCCTCTCCATTGTCTGAGACAGAAAGGCTCACCTCTCCAGTGGATTCATAACCCGAAACATTTATCTGACCGTCATCGCGAGTATATTGAATGGCATTACTTACAAGGTTGAAAAGTATTTGCTTGAGCTCGTCTGGTTCTAACGGAAAAGTGATCTCAGATTTTTGGAAGTCAATTATACGAGAACCAGAGATGACATTAAGAAGCGGCAATAGATCGGGTAATACGTCCTCAACACGCGCAGGGTGAGAAAGAGGTGAAGCCTCAATTTTTGCTTGAGCAAGCCGATTCATCATAAGCAGATCTTCCACCATTCGGATTAAGCGTTCGGTTTCTTTGAGCATTGTCTGATGGGCTATCTTAATGGTTCCTGGGTCAGGCTTTTCGCTGCGCTCTAATATTTCTAAAAAACCGCGCAGGGAGGTCAAGGGAGTTCTGAGTTCATGGGAGGCATCAGAGATAAAACGAGTCATTTGTTCTTTGGCAAGTTGTTCTGTTTTTAAGGCAGAGTTCATTTTGTCCAGCATGTGGTTTAAGGCAAGACGAAGACTTTCAATCTCCGCCGGAGCTCTTTCCTCAGGAATACGAAGGGCATACTGTCCTTCAGCGATTTGACGGGAGATTTTAGAGATATTCGCCAAAGGCAGGACAGGTTTACGTAAAAAGTAGGACGTAAACAAACCTCCGATAAAAAGTATGCTTATTGCAGTTAGAATATAGACCCTAAGATATTGTCTAAGCACATCATCCGTTAATTTTAAAGGTGCAACCATAACGGCGGAGCCAAGGAGTTGGCGGCTGGCAGGTCGATAGATGGGTTCGAGAAGAAGCATAATTCTTTCGCCGCTTGGTAAAGTACGGACTACGAGGGAAACTTTACCAGATTGAATAAAGGTGCGTAGGAAAACCCGTTCTCCAAGTAGGCTGTTGGTTTGCGTATCTTTGCGGTTTAGGGACGCTTTAAGTACACCATTGGGGGTGTACAGTAAAACCAGATGCCCCTGGTTAAGGTCAGGCAGATTGCGGGGGACGGCTTGTGCACCTGCCAACCATTGTTGACTTTCGGTGGAAATGCCTACGAATTCCTGGGTAAGAGTTTTTTGAATTTCATTATATAAATAGCTATGCAAGCTTCGATACTGTATGCCCCCGATCAAGGAGAGAAATATGATTAAACTAATCCAAAAACGGATTAACACTTGGCCAGTAAGTGAGGTTCGCCATTTCAAGAAACGGCTATTGAGGTCTGCCATAGCGTGTATTTTCCTCCCTTTCCCGTCGATTAATTGGTTTGAGTTGGATCAATTCGATAACCTACCCCTCGTATTGTTTGGATAATGGAGTGGGAGGAGTCTTCCAACTTATCCCTAAGATACCGCACATACACTTCCACGATATTTCCGTCCCCACTAAAATCATACCCCCAAACATGCGTCAGAATGGCATCTTTGGTTAATATTTGGTTGGGATTCCAAAGGAAGTAAGACAGAAGCTTAAACTCTTTAGGGGCGAGATGAAGCGGATCCTCTTTATAAGAAATGAGATGCTGCTCTTCATCGAACGTGAAGGCACCTACAGATTTCTTACTGGATAAGAGGGGAAAGTGGTTTCGCAGCTGGACCTCGATACGAGCTAATAATTCTTCAAAATGAAAGGGTTTGGGGAGGTAATCATTAGCCCCTAGTCGAAGGCCTCGAATGATGTCGGTAGATTTGTCCTTGGCGGTTAACATGATCATAGCGGCGTTGGAAATGTTCGGAATAGCACAACAAAGCTCGTAACCATCCAGTTTGGGCATCATAATATCCAGAATAATGACGTGGGGTTCAAATGAGGGAATAATAGTCAGAGCGGCCTCTCCATGCTCCGCAACCTCTACAAGGTAGCCTTCTTGGCGTAATCCAATTAAAAGCATTTGCCGAATGGATGGGTCATCATCGACAACTAGAAGTCGGAAGGGGTTAGAGGTCATATTATTAGTTCACTCCTCGTTTTTATATTGAAGCACAGGGTCCTACGGCACATTTTCCACAAATATCACATAACCCTAAGTCAGGAAATTGCTTGTCCACTTCTAACAAATGAGCATAACATTTATGTTTGTCTAGACCTTGGACCGTCAAAGCTCCAGCGGGGCAGTTGTTGACACAAAACTGACA
>PKWS01000143.1 GCA_003132105.1 Desulfosporosinus sp. | reverse complement strand
GCGGCAACTTGGGCGATTCCTCCCCCCATCTGTCCAGCCCCTATTACCATGATTGTCTTCATACTTATTCCTCCATTTTCTTTGGTATTAGAAACCGAATGCATCGGTCTTCTGCTCTGGTCATTAAAACTCTCCTTCACTTCTATTAGCCATGCTACCTCTAAAATAGGTTCATTTTCTTAGCGGCTTCCGTTAGTTCTCCACGGAAATCTGGATGAGCAATGGCAATCAGTGCTTGAGCCCGTTGCTTAACAGATTTCCCCCGCAACTGAGCTACACCGTATTCCGTAACGACATAGTTTACATCGTTTTTCGATGTCGTGACTGCAGAACCCGGGGTTAGAGTTGGTGTGATCCTCGAAATTTTTCCATCCTTCGCGGTGGAAGGAAGCACGATAAAAGATTTCCCACCTTTAGAACGATTGGCTGCCCTTACGAAGTCTACTTGCCCCCCAGTTCCACTGTAAAGGAGTGCTTCCCATGCTCTCAGAACAGCATTGACCTAAAAAATCCACTTGTACTGATGCATTGATCGAAATTAAATTATCGTTTTGTCCAGCAAGGAATGGATCATTCGTAAAGTCAACAGGGTGCATCTCCAGCTGGGGATTGCGGTTCATAAAATCATAAAGACGCTGTTAAGTTTCTCTTGGTAAAGTTCATTATATTTTGATATTTTCTCTCCTCCATCCCCTCAGTTAATTTTGATATTCAAGGTTTTCTAAGTTTAAGCTCCTGTTCATTTTCTGCGCAATTAGCGTTCCCTTGCAATTCTTTAATATTTTTTTTATTCCGAATCTGTTATATTATATTGAATCTATTGAATTATCTTGCAATTCTCGCGCCACGGATTGTTTCAGTTTTTTCTAAAGCTCTATTTCAGCTATTTTTAAGGGTTAAGGTCCTTGTATTCCTTATGAATCCCATAAATACCTCGATCGAAGGATGTACACTAACGTTTACACTTTTACGTACTTAACTCATCTTCCTTTTCCGTGTCCTTACTTTAGGTACATGTCTACTTATGTGTACGTGTACCTAAATGTTTACACCTAAAATTACGCATTATTTTGGGAACAAAGAGATATAACAGGCCTATTGGGTAGCTCAGGGACAACCTTGCCTCAATAGACTCAGGCGAATGGAGTTTATTGAGGTTTAATGTAAGTCATGTTTTTTAAGCTTCTTGTACAAACCTGCCCGGGATAAGCCTAGAGTTTTTGCGGCTTGGACTTTATTCCCGTTTGAAGTGTCAAGTGCATCGATGAGAGCTTCCTTTTCCACTCCAGCCAGAATATTTCCCAGTGACCCTCCGACAAAAGGGTGTGTTTCATGGCCGGCAAGGATTTTCAAATAGTTTGGTAGATGTTTAAGCTGGATTTCCGAGCCGTCAAGCATGTTAAACGCCCTTTCAATGATATTTTCAAGTTCGCGAACATTACCTGGCCAGCGATGTTTCATCAGGACGTTTTGCGTCTCTATTGTTATATCCGTCACAGTTTGCGCGAACTGGAGATTGAACTTCTTTATAAATGTTTGGATCAGACTTTCAATGTCATCNNTTCCTTTCTCGCAAAGGAGGGATCGATAAGGTCACAACGTTTAAGCGGTAATATAGGTCTTCGCGGAATTGCTTGTCGCGAATCATCGCTTCGAGATCACGGTTGGTCGCGGCAACTAAACGCACGTCTATTTTACGAGGTTTACTGCCTCCTAATCGTTCAATTTCTCGCTCCTGGATAACACGCAGCAACTTTGCTTGCATGCCCATTTCCATATCTCCGATTTCGTCAAGGAATAGGGTTCCTCCCTCTGCCAGTTCAAATTTACCAATTCTACCCCCTTTACGGGCACCGGTAAATGCCCCTTCTTCATAACCAAACAATTCGGATTCAAGTAGATTTTCAGGGACTGCTGCACAGTTCACCTTAATAAAGGCACCTTGAGAACGAGTGCTATCCGTATGAAGTAGTTTCGCAAATAATTCTTTTCCAGTCCCACTTTCTCCTCTTAATAATACGTTAGAGCCCGATTTAGCCACGCGTTGGGCGGTTTGTACCAATGAAGCCATAAGTGGGTTTTTCCCTTTTAACAGTTCCAGTGAGGTACTATTTTTTTGAAATATTGTTTTCTTATAGTAATCCAGCTCGTTTCGCAGCGAATCAACTTTTTTCGTTAAGGCATAGAGTTCGTTGACATCTTTGAAAACAACTTTTCCCAAAGCTCCCACTATATTACCATCTTGGATAATCGGGATTCTGCTGGCGATGATTTCGTGACCGTTTAAGTCATGAATGTATCCGAGCACAGGTTGGCCTGTTTCAAGAACTTCAATAAATTTTGGGTTTTTGTAAACTTCCGTAATATGTTTACCTATCAAATCTTCCGGGGATTGCTGAAAAAAACTCGCAAAGGCTTGGTTCGTCATAGTTACAATTCCTTCTTTGTTAACCACGATAAGTCCATCATAGGCAGTGTTAAGAACGACTTCGAGGGTGCGTTGGAGCTGCTTGGTCTTCTCGTGCTCGATAACTAAATTGTCAAGGAAATTTTGTAGAATCGNNTCTTGGAATACCGCCACGGCTCCGACGAGTTCACCATGAATATAGATTGGGGTTCTATTACTTAATAAGACAGTATTATTAACCTTTATCTGCTGACCTAACTCAGCAATTCCGTTTTCAAATACTCGGAGTAGCCCGGTATCAGGGAAATGGGAGGTGATAGATTGTCCTAAAAGATCTCGTACAGGAATTTCCAATATATTAAAGACAGCGTCATTTGCGTATATAATTCGTCCTTGAGGGTCAACGGCAATGATTGCGTTATTCGTATTGTCTAGAATTTCATCGAGGGTGATCGAGTTGGTTCGTCCATCCAATAACATTGCCAGACCTCCAGTGATTTGCTTTTATTAGCTTTTATTCGACTAAGAAAAGATAATTCCTTCTTTAATTAACAGTTATCATGCAGTACGTGCGACAC
>PKWS01000427.1 GCA_003132105.1 Desulfosporosinus sp. | reverse complement strand
ATGCCAAATACTACGAACTCAAGGAAACCCCCGTCCACGGAATTACCCTGATCCACAAACAGGAGGCAATCGATGCGGTGAAGATGAATTCCGGTTACTTTGCCTTGCTTTCTAATGCCGTGAAGGATCCACTAGACGCACTGGGAATCTACCGTTCAAAAGATGTGATTGAGAAGGCTTTCGGCAATCTGAAGGAACGTTTGAACATGCGTCGCACATCGGTGTCTTCGTCTGAAAATCTTGAAGGTAAGCTTTTTGTGCAATTCATCGCATTGATTTACCTTTCTTATATCAAGAAAGCGATGTGTGAAAATGATTTGTACAAAAAATACACTACACAGGAGCTGCTAGATGACCTGGATGTCATAGAACGTTATGAGCAACCTGGAAAAAAACATCGAATGGGCGAAATGACAAAGAAGCAAACAGCGCTATATACTGCCCTTGGCGTGAACGCACCTTCATAGGTATAAAAACTCGGGAATTCAGGATATATGAATTTGGTGACGGTAAATACCTACATTTCGAATGCCAGTTCTTTGATATGATCGTAGTAGTTTTTGTGTCCCAACGTCGCAGGACGTATAGCCCGTTCAGCCGCATTATTGTGAATGGGAATGTCCGGGCTGGACACAAATACGGTCAACAGATCCCAATTACGCTTTAAACGACGCAAAATTTTGAGTTGTAGCGGTTTCTCCCCGATGCTTTCTAGCTGTTGGTCTCGTTTAACGGCCATATGGGTTAAGTGACTCTCTAATTCAGCTTGTTTCTCAGCAAACATTGCGTCATTATAGCGACAGGCTACGCGTTCATTATTAAGTTGGTCAAGAGCGTGAATGTCGGTAATCCGATCCTCTGCCCAAGCAGTCAGTGCCGGGCTACCTTCTTAGGCACGGACAAAATCTCGCCGCACATGGTACCAGCACAATTGACGCTGAATGAGCCCTAAAACATGATAGGCACTGTAACGATCCACGTTTATAATCCCTTTGGCTTGCTTGCCAAAGTGCTTCAAAGGCACTTTGCTGGAACGGGAGGAATTTACCACAAAGACCGTGACTTGTGACGAAGCAAAACATAGCCACCAGCGATAGCCTACTTTTTCAGGTTTCTCGAGAAACATCAGCCAGCGCGTTTCGTCCACATGCCAATGTTTTTGGCTGCGGCTGACTTCTACAAGCAAGTTATACAAGGGTGTGATAAAGGCCATGATAGCTTTGAAACAGCCAACTAGGGTTCCAGCGTTAACCTCTAAACCGTTCATTTCCCACTGCGTAATTTGACGGTTAAGAGGGATCTGAAAGAAGAGGTCCCAGTCAAGCAATCTCCCAAAAAACGTGGACGAAAACCCAAAGCGGAACGGGAGAAATAGCTCAAAGAACAACAGGAACTGGAAGAAAATCGACCCCTCTTTGAGAAAAAAATTGAAGCACAACTTCCTCGTGATTTCGCGACGATAGAACAGCAAATCCCGCAAGTTCCTCACTGGAGAATTAAGAAAAACTCCAAGGGGAAAAACGTCTTCTGGTTCGGCTTTAAAGGTCATGTTCTCGTGGACAGTGAAAGCCAATATATTTTAAGATCCTTGCTTTCCACGGGAAATGTCAATGATGATAAAATGGCGATCCCGCTGCTTAAAGCTCTGAATGAACTTCATCCCGANNGAAATTTATTTGCGACAGCTGTTTTTCGTCTGCAAAAGCTGTTGACGCTACGCTCCTAACATGTATCAGTTTCTTGACAAATAGACTATTCTTTTTATTAACATTAGGCCGGAGTGTTCTGTTGACTATCCACCACATCATTATTTTTCCTTTTTTTTCTATGCACCAAGTGGTCAATCAGCATCACTAAGAGCGGCAGCAGTACGGCCACGTAAGTGCTATCAATACCTAGAGGATTGCCCATGAAAAACCAGACAGAGGCACCAACCGCAGCGGCAATTAACCCTATCGAAGCCCCGGTGCCGGAACTAAATAACGGTAAGAAGAAACCACATATGGCAATGACCGAGATACTCGCCCGTAACGCCCGAGCAAAAAACATAGTCTTGAGAATCGCTGGTATATACAGCACAAAAGGAATCGGTAATAAGCCAACTATAATGGACATAATCCGAGAAATGAACAATTGTTTATCTTTGGTGGGCTTAAAAAATGGCACATAGAAATCCTTCACAAGCAAAGCAGTAATTGCTAACGAAGTAGCAGACACATTAGCAAATACCGTGGCCACAACACCAACTGTAACAATGCCCGCTAGCCAAGGATTCATGTTCAGAATGAAAATTGGGAAAGCCAAAACATCCTTTATATGAGGGAAAATGTAATGGGCCTCTACCCCCACAAAAGCTGCCATTATGGAAATAGGAATAATCAGGACTGCCGCAATGTAAGTTGCTTTTTTCGCCTCGCTTGCCCGTTCGGCGCCGGCCACCGCCTGTATAATCATCTGTGTTGAAAAAACGGCACCAATGTTGGCTACTGTCCAAGCTATGATCGTGGACATTCCCACTTTGCCCACTGGCGAGAAGTAGAAAGCAGGTAAGCCACTGGTAATTTTACCATAACCGCCAGCCAGCTTCAAACCGACTACTACGACAATAATTACTCCGATGTATTTAAATAAGAAGTGAACCGCATTCACATAGGCCACGCTACGCAACCCACCGGAGACGACGTAAATAATAGTGACTGCGGCCGTTATAAATGCAGCTGTAGATATTGAGATCTTTAGTACTGCCGCCACTGCCACTGCACCGCCTACATAGAGAGCCACATTGACTGTTATCAAAGCGTAAATCATGATCAGTGATGTCACTCGTCTGGTACCATTCCCATATTTTCGGGCAATCGCGCCAGAAATAGTGTAATCACCTAATTCATAGAACTTGGGAGCCATGAAACGGCCAAATAGCAGGAACCCCAGTGACAACGTTACCATGTTCCAAGCCGCTGCCAGTCCAGAATTAAAGGCCACTTGGGCAGTTCCTACGGTAGCGCTGGTACCAATAAACTCGGACACCATAAGGATTCCTAATAACAGCGCCGGCAATTTTCCGCCTCCGGTCATAAACTGATCATTATTCTTGGTAAATTTTTGCGTCCAGATGCTTATCCCGAGTGTTACTAAGATGTAAGCAATTACAATGGAAACAATAATAGTGATTTGTTGTGCCCCAAATGTATTCATAATGTATTAAATTCCTCCTTTTTATACTCCCCCATGGAACCCAGAGTGCAGATGGTCCTGCTTATTAAAGCTGTCTGCCATACACCTTCATTCAAGATATCAAGTGTTTCTTCCGTTACAACCAGGATTCTACTCAAGGAATGAGCAGAAAAACCAACATCTTCAATATCTTCTGAATCGAAATAGGAACCGTAGATTGACCAGTTAACACGATTACAGAGCCCTAGAAAGACTTGATATGGCCTTATGGATAGCCAAGTTATCAGTGTGGGACAATGTCCTTTCTATTTAAATATTTCTTCCAGGTTGATAAGATCTGTCCCCGGTACGCTTACCGTATCTGGATACCCGGATAATGACTTGGTAGCATCAATCCCAACTTTTGTAACCACATATCCATTGTAGGCCATAGGATCAAGCGGATGGCCTTTAGCGTTTTTAATCATGAAGGCATTTTCAGCAGGCTGCAATCGTGTGGCAATAGCCCACATTACTGCGCTGTCGTCATAAATATTTATATCATCGTCAACGACTACTACATATTTAATAAAGGTGTCTGCAGCAAAAACGGCATTGCATACATTTTTGGCTTCGCCTTCATGACGTTTTTTGATAGAGACGTAACAGGTAAGGCGGCAGCAGCCAGAAGGATGCATAAATACATCTTTTACGGTTGGGCAAGCCAATTTAACGGTCTTATAAATAACACTTAAACGACCGGTTCCACCCAGAAGCTGTTGGTCCAGATGCCCGGATAAGACGTCAAGATAAATTGGTTTTTTTCGCATGGTAATGGCGGTAATAGTAACTACCTGGTACATATGAGGAGCACCGTAAACCGTGGTAAATTCCCCAAAAGGTGCCTCAAGCCTAACTTCTCCAGGTTGGATGTAACCTTCAATGACAATTTCGGCACTAGCTGGTACTTCGAGATCCACGGTTTTACACTTGACCAGCTCAAGAGGACTACCCATTAATCCCCCAGCTACTTCGTATTCATCTACACCTACCGGTACAAAGCTTAAAACTCCCAGATAGAATGCCGGATGATGGCCGATAGTAATGGCTACCGGCATAGCCTTGTTCATCTCTACATACTTTCCATAAATGTAGTTCACATGGCTCGCTTCCGCCATATGTATCCCGATCTTGTTTCCTTCATGAATTTGGTGACGGTAAATACCTACATTTCGAATGCCAGTTTCCGGGTCTCTCACTACCATTGCGCCACCAGTAATATAGGGGCCAGCATCTTTTTCATTATGGGTAACCACTGGTAGTTCTTTAACATTGATCTTTTCCCCAGTTATGATAACTTCCTGTACAGGACCCTCTGATACCATTACCGGTTTGAGGCGTTTATCCTCCCTCTCCCTGTAAACTGCGTTTAATTCAGCCTCTTCGCAACCCAAAGACAACGCCAGGCGTTTCCTGCTGGCAAAAACATTGGTGATAATTGGCATTCTACTTCCTTGAACATTGTTACAAAGCACGACCGGGTCGAGGTTCTGCTGTTCTAGTTTGGTAACAACCGCTGGTATTTGAAAATGGGGGCTCATCTCTTTGTTTACCTGCAGTATCTCTCCCTCTTCGTTGCGAACCATTTCTATAAAAGACCGTAAATCTTGATTAGCCATTGACTCATCCCTTCCTTATTAAATGAATTTAGTGAAAAGGTTTTCCCAGTTAAAAAATTATTCATTCCCACAATCAAATTCGTTCCATTTGAAGCTTTCTTTCATAGCCCTTAAGGATGAATGCCAAAAGCAGTTCAGCCAAGGAAAACGTATGGTGACCATGGTTACCGGCGGAATCTCCCGAACAAGCACTTATTAATTACAAAATCATTTGCTCAGAAAAACGATGCCAGAATGAGACGTAATCTCCCCGCTTGTCAAGACACGATTTTGAAAAACTTAAGATAAACTCCTTTCCTCACCAATCGGTCTTGTTTTCTAGTCAAACGAGAGCATTCACCTCCTTTTCTCTGGGGTCAAAGAAAACGCCGGGTCAATGTTGTTATATAACCTGCCCTTGAGCACCGTCTTAGCATAATAGATGCAGGCAGGAGTAACATACTCTAGTGATTGGTGTGGCCGGTTCCAGTTGTAATGCTTAATATACTTCTTGGATCAAAAACTGTCTAAAGCGGATCTTTTACCGTCATTCAGCGCTTTGTAATCTCGACGATTCCGTCGGTCGCGTTCATGCAAATATAATCTCCTGATGCGATCTGCTCCAGATCCACCTTGTCCATCATTGGTAGATCAGCTGTAATTGCTCCGATTATGCAGATCACCTCAGCATCAGAGTTAATGATCCCAAGGGGACCCACACCATTCTTAACTACTTCATAAAGCATATAGGAACCACCTGTTGAACCTTTTGAGAAAGGAAACACAAAAATTTTTCCACTTAAGCATTGTCCTTCCAGTTCATGGCCCTGCTCAATAATATATCCTGTCTTTGGGTTGACACTTCCCATGAAGGAGAGAGGCTGACTTGTAACAATTGCTTCCCCCTCTGCCATGCCCTCAACAATTTTTCTTCCCTTTAAAATAACCTTTCCCATAGTTTTACTCCAATCTGCCGTTCACGGCTGCTTTGATACAATCCTCGATCTGTGCAAGTCGAGATTTTACGTTCCATAAGCCTCTGACATAGTGCGCCATTTTCCCGGAATTAGTAACAACATTTTTATAACCCCGATCCAGAGTTGGGCAAAGCACCGGACATGTATCACACATGATAGTCACACCGGCATTTTCCAAAATACCCAAGCAATCCATCTGTGCAGCAAGATCTTTAATCTGGTGGGAGGTACATACCCATGTTTCTGCTTTAACCTTTTTACCCTTTAATAGGGATGCAATTAATATAATTTCCTGAATAGAAGCGTGGGGACAGCCAAATACCACAAAATCCACATCACCTGAGTAGTTGAATTTTTCAAATGCTTTAGCATATTCCTCCGCACCAAAGGTGTAAACTTCAACGTCTTTATCAATAACCGCTTCAATTGTGGGGGCTTCTGGCGTTATTCCAACAATATGAAAAAGTGCAACGGCTCCTGAAGAAGCTACAGCCGCGCTGAGCGCTTTGAGGCTTTCTGTTGTCGGGCGTTTTTTAATTCCTGTAAAAACAGGTATGCCTTTTCCTGCTATAGCACCGGCATAGTAGCCCAAGGAAGCATAATCCGCATCACTAGTAAGCTCTACATTCACCTTAAATAGGCAGGTTCCTTTTCGGTTTTCATCAAGATGCAGGCCATATTCTGGCACCCTTCCTGTGATTGCCGCAGCAAGAGCAGTAGGCCCACCTTCGCGATTAGTTCTGGCTCCCAGCACTGAATTTACAAAGGCAATTGCAGAGGATTCTCCCCAAGCAACGTGCTCACCCAACATAGGTATATTCCCGTAGAGATAGGGTGTACAGGAGTTGGACATAACCGCTCCCATATCCTTGTACGCTTGTGACAGCTCAATCTGCTTATGAGCAAACTCAGGATCAAAACCCACCGCTTCCCAGTTATGCATATCCAATCCGACATTATTTAGGGTCGTGGGTACAACAAAGCAGGCCTGTGCACTGGCTTCCTTTACATAATTTAAGCCGGCATCTCCGGTTACTCGATAGGAAACCCCCGGCGAATGAACGCTATTAATTTCAAGCATCCTTTTTGCACCGTATATATCTCCCAAGGTTACAAGCACTTTCATACATTTCTGTATAATTTCGCCCTTTTCGCCATTGAGCATACTCTTCTCTTCATCATTTAAGTACATTAAAGTTCATCATCCCTTTTATTTAATTTGGTATCTGCACGTGTTTGTAAAGAATGGTAGTTTACAGACGCCCGAGCTTCCCCCATAGAAAGTCCGGCTGCCATTCCTTCCTCAATCTTTGCCTCTTTTTCTGCAATTTCCAGCGCAACCGCCAACACACGCTCTGCCGCTTCCGCAGGAATGGCAATCACGCCAGTAGCATCACCTAAAATAATATCTCCTGGCTTTATCTGTATTCCAGAAACAGAAACAGGGACGTTAACAGCGTCAACTTCCACGCGATCCTTGCCGGTCACCATATAATGACCCTTAGTAAATATCTTGTAGTTCAGCCTTTTCATGACAGGCAAATCTCTGCACACTCCGTCTATAACGGTACCGCCTATCCCTCTATTAGTTGCACTGATGGTCATTATATCGCCCCATACAGTACAGTAGGTACGTCCAGCGTTGTCAATAACAACTATCTGCCCAGGCTGCACGTCGTCTAAAAAATCTCCGACGGTTCCCTTGGTCATACCGCATGGAACATAATGCACCGTAAACGCTGTGCCACACATCGTATTTGCGGGTACTACTGCTTTAATTCCCTCTAAACCGCAGGCGATCCCCAACCTATCCATAGCGTCGGATACGCAGCAAACATCAAGTTCCTTAAATTTGTCAACAACTTCTTGTTTTACAACCTCTTTGCTTTTCATTATTTTTCACTCCCTATATGGCTTATAAAAGCTTGCTAAAACCAAAAATTTCAATGGTGCTTTGGTTATCTAGCAATTTTTTACGAACAGATGTTTCCATGGCCGCAATGGCTTCCGTCTTTTCTAATACCTTTTCCACATCCTCACGCTTTATAACAACAACGCCATCTCTGTCTGCAACAATAAGGTCGCCAGTGGCTACGGATACACCACCACATATTATTGGGCAGGCGGTCTGACCGGCAGTTTCCTTTACGGTACCACCAGAGTTGATTGTGCGGCTGAAAGTAGGGAAGTTCATCTCCTGAATATCGTTCGAGTCGCGGCAGCCACCATCAATTACCAATCCGGCAATCCCGCGAACCTGACAGGCTAAAGCCATAATATCGCCAAAATAACCACAGTTATAATACCCTTGGGTATCGACAACCAAAACACTTCCAATAGGAGCTTCATATATTGCCTTATGAATTGCCAGATTATCCCTCGGGTGGCATCTTACGGTGTAGGCTTCCCCCACAAGTTTTGATTCAGGATCGACAGGTCTTATCCCAGAATCCATATTCCCACGTTTTTGGTTAGCATCACATATATTACCAAGTGGTAGTTTTTTTAATCTTTCTAACACATCCAAATTCATTGTCATTCTCCTTTTCTCCATTGCTTAAAAACAAAACATCTTGATTATTATCTTGAAGAATTTTCATTTAGATTCAACAGAAGAACCTCAAGTAACCGGGGCTGAGTAAAACGGATACCCAGCTATTCGTTAATCGTCCAGACCATCATTCCATCTTCCCGACATTTTATGATCAATTCCCAGCAAATCCAATACCCTTCCCGTAAAGTGATTTAATAGGTCGTCCACACTCTTAGGCTGGTGGTAGAAAGATGGCATTGGCGGCATAATGCTGACGCCCATACGGGCAAGCTTTAGCATATTCTCCAAATGAATGACATTGAGTGGAGTTTCTCTCGGGACAATTATAAGCGAGCGGTGTTCCTTTAGCATTACATCGGCAGCTCTTGCGATTAAGTTTTCGGTAAAGCCACAGGAAATTGCAGAAAGGGTCTTCATGCTGCAAGGGATAACCACCATTCCTGATACGCGAAAAGAGCCACTGGAAATCCTTGCCCCCATTTCGTTATTGCAGTAATTGTGATGCGCAAGTGCCCAGATTTCCTCTACGCTGTATGATGTTTCAATTTTGATGTTCTCCTCGGCCCAATGGCTGATTATCAAATGTATCTCAATATCCTCATACCTACGAAGAGCTTCCAGCAGGCGAATACCATAGATGGAGCTGGTGGCTCCTGAAATTGCTACAACAATACGTTTTTTCATTTCTAACTCCCTTCTACCGCTTCTCACTGGCACAAAATCAAGGTTGAGAACAGATGAGATTGAATTAAATTCATTCTTTAAAACCATTAAAGGAGCTGAAGGCGGTATAACAAAGCAAGGCTATTCCGAGACAAGACAGAAAATATCACCCATGGCTTTTATATAAATGGCTGACGTCATAATATCTTGGTATTATGGCGACGACGACTTTAAAACGTTTAACGGATCATAAGAAATTTTTTGGTTGACCACTTTTTTGCCATGACTTATATTCAATGAGATCATTTGAGCAAGAGTGTAACCCATCCTATTTAAGCATATTTTCGTAGCTGAACTTTTCATCCACCTCTGTCATGGTTTTACCTGAGCGGATTTCGCTGACCATGTCTTCCTCTTTTTGCCATAACTCTTCCGCTTTAGCCAAAACATCTTCCAGCTTTTCCTGTGGAATGATAACTACGCCGCTTTTATCGCCAATAACGATATCACCCGGTCTGACCTGTATCCCACCGAACTGTACCATCTCATTGGTGCTCTGTTCCATGATTCGTCCTCTTGCTGTAGATACCACCGAGCCTCTGGCATAAACAGGAAAGTTTATTTCCACATAATCGTCTACGTCGCGGCAAGCTCCGTCGATAACCACACCTGATACACCCTTGGTTTTGGCTCCGTTGGCAAGAATGCCGCCCCAGCAGGAGGTGTCCAGCCGGCCGCTATTATCCACCAGAATAACATCCCCAGCCTGAGCTAAATCGATTGCTTTTACACCCAAATGGGTTTTACTCTTTGTCAATCCTGCTGCCACAAGCTTTACCGTTACAGCGGCTCCAACAACCTTGTCCATGGTTGGCCAGATTGCGTTAATTCCGAATGTAGCACCTTTGAGGCCAAGTGAGTCAAGAGCATCAGCAACATTTGTTGTGGAAAGCTTCATTAATCTTTCCCGATTGGTTGTACTTAAAGTTTTCAATGCACTGCCCTCCTTGTCTATTCCATTTTTTGAATGGCTACAGTTATCTGTTGATTTTCGTCCTGACTCATAACAATTCTCTGTGTCCATTCTTTAGATCGATTAGGAAAATCCTCACGATAGTGTGTACCACGGCTTTCTTCACGAAGCAGCATGGCAGTTGCAAGCATCCTTCCAACCAGTAGCCTGTTTTTCACTTCAAGGCAGATATCTTCCTTCAAATATCGATTGGCAAAATCTAATACCTTAGACAACCCCTGGGCTGTGCGCACAATAGTAAGCTCTTTATAGAACATCTGCATACTTTGGGCAAGAATGTCCTTGTCGCTGTCGTTCATCTGCAGCCGATCGGAAACAGCCTGCATTTCGCGGCTTATTTCCACTGTAGCTGATTTTTGCGCTTCGAAAGCAGCACTAACACCTGCTCGATATCCAAATATCTGAGTATCTGTGAGATTGTTACCGCCCGGTCTGTCAGAGCCGTGAATACCGCCAGTTACCTCACCGGCTGCATACAGCCCCTTTACACCTGTGTACCCGTTATTATCAATGAGTACACCGCCATTAAAATTCTGAACTGCCAATCCCAGTTCCAACTTGTCCGTCCTTAAATCAACGCCGGCTTTTTTAATCCGCTGATAGGTAATCGGTGCTTTCTGCATAAATTCATCCAATCCAACATGAGTTACGTCAAAATAAACGCCTCCATTGGCTGTTCCGTTGCCGGACATTATTTCCTTGAAAATGGCAATATCCACATACATCGCTTTTGTGCGAACCGAGAAGGGATAGGACATTGCTTTTAAGCGCAACGCTTCCTCAACACTAACATCGGACGGACAATAATTTGACAGGAACTCTTCCCCCTTGGAGTTTGTAAGCCTAGGCTGCAGCCTCCACATATGGCTGTGAATGATGAACTTCATCTCAGGCTTTACCACTGCAGGCCCTACTTGGAAGAATTCCATATTAACCATTTTGGCTCCTGCTTGATAAGCCATTGCCCAGCCATCACCAACGATATCCGACGTGTTTACATTTCTCGCAAAAAGCTGACCTGCTCCGCCAGTAGCTAAGACTACTGTCTTGGCAGTGATAAAAACAGGGTTATGGTCAATTAAGCCCACTGCACCGCATACCATTTTGTCCTCAGTTTGGCATAATGACAGCATATGTGCATTTTCTACAACGGTAACGCCTTCCTTCAGATATGCCTGCGCAAGCGCGCGGGTAATCTGTACTCCGGTTCCTCCGCCACTAGTGAGTGATCTGGCTTTTGTGCATCCAGAAAGCTTTTGCTGAACCGGTATGCCGTTCTTTAGTTCAAATTTCACACCAAGCTCTAACAGTTCTTTTAAGCGTGCACAGGATTCCTCAGCAATAATACGGCAAAGTTTCGGACTTGCCAGACCATCACCTGTTGAAATAATATCTGCATAATATATATCTGCACTATCGCCATCCTGCATATAATTAAACGGTGCATTTATTCCCAACGCCTCGGAGGCGTCAAGATTTGTACTTCCACTGGATTGATATTTCCCATTACACGTAAGAATGACTTCAAGCTCTGGAGCAGCTTTTTTTGCTTCATAGGCAGCCCGGCTTCCAGCCGCACCGGCACCGATTACTAGAACATCACAACGGATTTCTTTCACTTGCTGCATCCTCCATTTTGTGCACTGTTTATATGCTTTTATGTACTTATAATCACAACTTAGCAGAATAGGACTTGCGAATGCAGAAACTGCAGCAAAAGATATCCGGCTGTTTCTGAAGAAAAGGTGCAAACGTATTTTACCGAATACGTAGTTAATATCAATTGTCAGAAAGCTCTGGAATCTTTGGTAAATACACTAAGTGGAAAACCCCTTCATACCAGAGACATTGGATGATCCTATTCAGTTTATATTGGAGGGGATAACGGAAGTTATCCCCTCGATCGTGATACAATTTTTATTTAGAAGTAGCCTTAGAGTGGCCATGATACAACGGCATCACAGAGTTGCGTTGTTTGTGAATGGCTGAGTAATAACATAAACTGCTATGCTTTTTTTTGTATAGTCGTCATAGAAGCAGCATTGCTCGGGCAAACCTCCACACACATACCGCAGCCATCACATTTATTCTGATTGACTACTGCGCCCAATTTGGTCAGTGTGATAGCATCATAGAAACAGCTTCTCTTGCATACGCCGCACTTTGTGCACTTCTCAGAATCAATCATTCCAAAGATACCCTCTTCAGCTCGCACTACCTCAGCAGTCTTTAAGATGTTCGGCAGAGCTATTCCACGGATATCATCCAAGGAATTATAGCCACGCGCATCCAACCAAGCTTCGATATTTGCATTCCATTTTTTAGCAACATCATAACCTTGTAGCATAATGCCAACACCGGACTGCACCAAATGTGCTCCTACCATGGTATATTTAATAATATCCTTCCAATCCCACACGCCTAAACCAGAGATAATTGGAACACTAAGCACTCTGGCCGCCAAAGCAGTATTTTTCAAACCATATCCGATAAGGTATGGACCACCCCATCCGCCTTGTGCGCCAGGACCAATAGGTCTTGCTTGGTCAATATCAATATCGTATCCGCTAAATCTTGCAGACAGGTTGACAGCTTGTGCGCCTGCCTGTTGGCACGTCAACGCCACAGCGGCCTGGTCTACCGTTTGTGGGGATATCTTTACACTAAAAGGCTTAGTCAACAGATTCTTACAGGTTTTAACTATCTCTGCGGTCATGTCAACCGCACCTGCGCCCATCTTAATGCCCATATCGGCTGCGAACGGACAAGAAACATTAAGTTCTACCCAGTCNNACACCAGACAAAGATGCCATTACAATACCCTTATCTCCAATTTTGGATTTTGCAATGTTTACGTCCTCCATGTATTCCTTGTAACCGAAATGTGAGCACTCTTCCAAGGAATTGAGCGTAAATGCGTGAGGAAGTTTTTCAGGGTAACCTGGGTAAGTTTTGTAATCATATAATTTATATCTCGGACGTGGGAAGGATCTTCCTAATTTTCCTTTTTCGCCAAAAAGAGATTTTACGATTACTCCTCCAGCACCACCTTCAATTCCTTTTACAGTACCTGACCAATTCATTGATGGGGATGCAGACCCTACAAGTACAGGACTAGAGAATTCTACACCTGCTGCATTAACTTTCAAATTTGCCATTATTCGTTTCCTCCTTCTATTTATTGAAATAGTTGATATATAATTAAATATGCCTCTGTCCCCAGATGGTCATAAATTAATTACCCATTTATTGGAGTACATAGTTTCTTTATTTGGAGCTATGTACTGAGAAAGCTTTTTTATCTATCATATTGTATACATTGTGTGTACAATCATAGATAAAAAAATAGTCCTATTCTTTTTTGATAATTAATACACCCATTTAATTCCTAGGAATCAGTTTGAAAGAAAGCGCGATCTTTTAAATACACACCTATTTTTCAAACCTTATTCACCTTAAATTTACGATTAGCTTCAATTACACTTTTCTTCACCTCCTCTAAATGAAAGGCCAAATTTGCATAAGCCTTTTCGTAATCCCGATCGCGAATAGCTTGAACAATAGCAAGATGCTCTTTTAGGGATGTGCCAAGTCTTTCAGGGGTAGTGGCAGAAATGCGCCGTAGCTTTTCAACTTGAGCGTTAATGGTTTTCAAATAATTCACCATGCGTGAGTTGGAACTGGATCTGATAATTGAGTTATGAATATCCCCGTCGATGTTAAAATACTCCTGCTCGCTGCTAGAATCGTCTAGCCTTAAAAGGCGATACTGAAGCGATTTGATTTCATCATCCGTGACATTTTCCACATAGTTTTTAAGAGCGTGCAACTCAAAGAGACTACGCATTTCAAAAATCTCTAGAATATCATCATAGGTGATTTCACGAACTAAAATTCCTACGTCTTTAATTTTATAAACCAAGCCTTCCACCTCCAGTCGATGCATTGCCTCTCGTACTGGTGTACGGCTCATGTTCAGAAGTTCACCGATTTCGCTCTCAACAATTGATGTTCCCGGCGCAAAATAGTTTGCCACAATGTGTTCAAATATATAGTCATATGCTATCTTACTCAAGTCAGATTTTGCCATATTATACTCCCTTAACCCATCCTCATACATCTGCTAATTTTGCTAGTGTCTGTGAAGGAGTTTAATTTTGCACTTCTAGTATACTGTTTGTGCACCACTTGTGTACAAACTTTCATTAACGTAAGAATATCACTGTTTTTATGAAAAGTCTAGTATTATTTTATAAATGTTTGTGTAAAGTAGATTCCCGTACTTTCCGTTGCCACATGGGAACACTTTTGTTCCTCTAGCCAGTCAGCTAGTGTCAATAGTTCGGGCGTTGTCGTNNTCCTTCTTTGGTTTGCGTTCACTCTATAACTGTCATGCACATATTTTAAACAAATGGATACTAGAAATTGTATGAAAGGCGTGGTAGTATTTACGAAATGGTAATTCCTGAATTTATTACCATTATTCAATAATTGTAGGTTAGCTTGTGATAACCCATACCAAACAGCAGTGGCAATCGCTAAGAAAGGTTGGTCTGGGGTGTTAACCCATTCGACCTTAATCAAGTGATCATCGATTCTACGTGCCGTTACAGCCGCTGAAGAAAAGGTGAAGGTTTGATAGTAAACTGATGGAAGCCAGGGAGAGAATCAAAATGATTCGTCAAAAAAGAAAAATAAGCCATGTTCATCTGGCAGTACAAACCGAAGAACGGGCGGGGGACACCTGGTTTAATGATGTTACCCTTGTGTATAATGCTTTGCCAGAATTAGACTATGCCTCCATTGACACTGCCGTTGATTTTTTCGGTAAAAAGTTAGCTACTCCTATTTTAATTAATGCTATGACCGGTGGTCACCCGGATGTTGAGCCGATTAACAGGTCCTTGGCAAGCGATGAAATACATATTATCACACATATAGTGAAAAAAATGATACAAATGCTAATTACTCAACTTAAAGAATAAGCGAACTCGCTTCGCTCG
>PKWS01000271.1:1115-2520 GCA_003132105.1 Desulfosporosinus sp. | reverse complement strand
CTAAGCCTTTGGCTTGTTCTTTAAAAAATCCTTTCACAGCTGGGTCTTTTGCCATTTCAGTGTACATTTGGCATTTTTTCATAGCGGTTTCGTTTTCAATAATACTTCGAGTTAACATACCTTGGTCTAGGATTTTCTTCATTTCCAAATCATTTAGTTGCATCTTAGGTCCCTCCTTTTTTAAAAACTAATTCTAAATAACAATTTTAGGATGTGTAAAAAGAACTTGAATTATTCACGGTCTTAAAAAAAATATTACTCGATTGTATCACTAGGACTCCATCTTCTAAGTGAAGCTCTCATTCTATAGAGACTTTTAAGTTTATTGTCACATATAGGTCGAATGGCACTTCACGAGAGGGACAAGAAATGATACATTATATATATTAGGGAGATGTGGAAAAAGGAGGCTTTAGAATATGGAAACGCCAGACTTCAAACGAGTTATTCGTGGGTATGATCCAGAGGCTGTCGACCAAGCGTGGACAGAAACGGACCGTCAGTTATCTGAATCCAATGCCGCGCACAAAGAGCTTCGCTTACAAATTAACAGCTTAAGGGAACAAAACGCTGAATGGGAAAATCGCCTCAAGCAATATGAGCAGATAGATAGGGACATGAGGGATGCCCTTCTGAGTGCCCAGCGTATCGCTAACCAAGTAAAAGACGAAGCTACGAAACAAGCAGATGAGCTTTTGCAATCTGCCCGCAATGAAAGTGAAACATTGCTTAGTGAAGCAACGCGTATTTCAGAATCAATGGAAATGGAAATAGAAACTAAATTCAATGATAAGCGAATGGAAATCCTCCAAATCGAAGAGCAAATTAAAGGATTAGCTGAACAAAAAACTGAACTTCAAACGCGAGTAGATCAGGTCATACGTTATTTGGAAATGGCCAAGGAATTGTTTACATCTGAGCAAGATACAAATGAAAAGCTATAAGCAAGAAAAATGACCAGGATGGTTATGGGAATAATGAAACAAGGCCGAAGCAGATGCATCATGCACTGTTTCGGCCTCTTTAAAATTTACTTAAAAGTGGGGTAACCCATATTCTTTCCACCGTTGATCGACAAGATTGACGGTGGCCGCGTCGGGGAGTACTTCCCCAGGATAGCCAGGTTTCATCCGTGCATCGATCAGGATTGGGCCATGATATACCTGACGGTGCTGAAGCATCTCTGTCGTGGCATAGATATCATGAGCGGGGTCAAAGCGGGTAAAGACTTGCCAGAGGAAACCGGTGGGGTCTAAGGCAAGGGCAAGGTCATCGACTAAAATCATCAGAGGCCAATCCTTGAACGGTTCGGCCAGGAGATGAGGTAACAAGTCATTTGCGAGCTCCGGTGAATTATCAAAGGAGGGAGCTTCTAATAACAAACACCCTGCACAGAAAGGTTTTA
>PKWS01000271.1:0-1104 GCA_003132105.1 Desulfosporosinus sp. | reverse complement strand
AGAGTTCTAAAATCTTGCAAGTTGAGCTGGACATCAGTTAGTATCAAGAACTTCGTCAAGGTAAGTTGCCCTTCGCCCAGGATTCGGAAAGCGTGGGCCAGAGCTTCACGATGATAACTCTCACGTACAATGGCCGCTGCCAGAGCATGAAAGCCGGTTTCGGCATACGTCCAGAGCGCTTTAACTCCAGGCATGACTACCGGAAACATAGGGGACAACAAGGACTGCAAATATTCACCAATAAAATAATCTTCCTGCCGAGGTTTCCCTACAACCGTAGCCGGGTAGATCGCATCCCGTCGATGGTAAACAGTATGTACGTCAAAGACCGGGAAATCATGAATTAGGGAGTAATAGCCATAATGATCTCCAAAGGGCCCTTCCTGCTTTCGGACGTTTGCGGGCACAGTTCCACAGATGGCAAACTCAGCTTCAGCGATAAGAGCATGGGGATGGGTAGGAACCTTAACTCTAGAAAGTTTTTCTCCCATTAAAAAGGATGAGAAGATAAGCTCAGGTAGCATTTCTGGTAGAGGAGCAATAGCAGAAAGAATCAGAGCTGGCGGTCCTCCTAAGAATAAAGTCATGGGGAGAGCCTGTCCCAATCGTTCTGCTTCATAATAGTGAAACCCTCCACCCTTATGAATCTGCCAGTGAATACCGGTCTGATTTGAACCATATATTTGTATGCGGTACATTCCAAGATTATGTTCTCCGGTAACGGGGTGTTCAGTATAGACTAAGGGCAACGTAACAAAGGGGCCACCATCTTCTGGCCAACTAGTAAGGACTGGGAGTCTTGTCAAATCCACAGAACGTTCTTGTATCTCAAGGACTGGGGCGTGCTTCGGATCAACAGTGTGAAGCCCACTTTTAGCTAGAGAAAGCATCCATTCCTTTTCCTGCCAAAGTACGGAAGGCTTCGGTGGAAGTAACCGCCCTAAGGCTGAAACNNGCTTCCCTTAACACGCTTAAATAACAGAGCTGGCCCTTCTTCCTCAATGACACGACGGTGAATTTCTGCCAACTCTAGATAGGGGTCAACTTCTGAGTCAATCTCGACAATTTGGTTCTCCCTTCGGAGGGTTTCAATGAAATGACGTA
>PKWS01000301.1:14168-16534 GCA_003132105.1 Desulfosporosinus sp. | reverse complement strand
AAGGTAGTCTTTTTGCTTGCTCTCAACTTGACTGCCGAGTTATTTATTTGAAAATAATTGAATAACAGAGATTATTAATTTATTAGGATTAGGTAGTTTTACCCCAATGATAAGTAAAAAGTTCAAAATAAATCCTATGCTAAAGAGACTAATTACAACGAAGAGTTCTTTAAAATTCTTTTTTTTAACAAGGGCTGGAAGGTCTACAAGGGATAAAAGAACTGTGACGATAATGAGGGCAAGAACATAGAGGGAAGCTTTCATTTAGTATCTTCTCCTTCATTATTAGGTGTTTGTATTGGTTCATCCATAAATCCTGCCCAACGAAGCTTAGCGTCGACTACGACATTGACCTGTAGCTTCTGAAATTCTTCACGCCAATTCTTTTCTAATCCGGGCCATTCTTGGGTTTTTAATCTTCCTACGCAAGAGAGCAGTGTTAGTGCTAAGGGATTCGACAAAACCCTCCCTGGGCCCTCTTACGACGGATTCAGTTTTGGGTTCGTCAACTCCCCGAGCTTTCCATCCGCGAAATGAAGCAAGCAGTGCACTCTCTTCGCCGTCAATGAATAAAGCCGTGTCTCCAGATAATATCCCAGTAACTGTATCATCTAGCGTTTGTGTTTCCTGTATACTTGCAACAAATAAAGCACTTTCTTTAACAACTTTAACAACAGATTCATTATTAATATCCCGGTGAAGAGACATTAACGGTTTAATCAGGTTTTCGTTAACAGATGCTTCATTGATCAAACCGACGATCATAACGGCAAAAGCATTCACTTGTAGCTCTGTTCAATTTTAAACTCTCGTATAATAAGGTCATCGGCATTATCATAAATATTTTTTATGGCTTTTAGATTCTCGTTTAAATCTTTAGAAAGTGTAGGCAGATCAGTGGAAGAATTAGAGGTATTTTCAGTGGGGTGACTAGTTTTTCTCTGTTTTGCTCTAGTAATAAGTCGCTTGAACATAATCCACCTTCTGTTTCTTTGTACCTTGAGTTAGCTTTTGCGTAAATTCAACTATTTATTCTGGATTTGCTAGGGAACATAGCTGAATGGCACTATGTAAAAAGGGAGGCATCTATCCCATTTCACACGGGTAAATGCCTCCCTTTGTTACACCAACAACTTACTTTTTTGAGCGTAGGGCTTCCTCACTGGTAAGGCCATGGCCATCCCGGGAATCCATGCTCTGTTGATCTTCAGGACTGGAGGGAGTCGGTTTGGTGTTGGGATTAGGATTTTTCTCAGGAGAGAATTTCTTTTTCAAGGTTACTTCACTTCCTTTCTAATAACAAATGTTGATGTTGATGGTTATGAGTGTTATGTTATTCTGCCCTTTTCCCGAAATGAATACTACTATAAACATTCTCATTTAAAGGGCTAATGTTAAATTTGCTGAATGACTGACTAATCTTTCTAAAAATAAGGAAGAAAGAGATAGTGGACAAAAATCAGATGAGGGATAGAAAGAAAAGCTTAATAAAGATTAAAAAAGTTTGACACACAACATATAGTGTGATTAAATTATAAACATACTAGATGTTGGGGGTGAAACTGTGCATTGTCCATTCTGTGGCAACGAGGACACAAAAGTTCAGGATTCACGTCAGGTTGAAGAAGGAACGGCAGTCCGAAGACGCAGAGAATGTGAACGTTGTTTGCGTCGGTTCACCACCTTTGAAAAATTTGAGGATTCTCCACTCGTTGTTGTAAAAAAAGAAGGACGGCGTGAAGAATTTTCCCGTTCTAAAATGATGGCTGGTATGCTAAGAGCGTGTGAAAAAAGGCCAATTTCCACGGAACAAATTGAGGATGCAGCTTACGCTATAGAAAAAACCCTGCGTAACAGCAATGAGCGTGAGGTGTCTAGTGCTCAAGTGGGGGAAGCTGTGCTGGAACAACTGTTTGAATTGGACGAAGTAGCCTACATACGTTTTGCTTCCGTCTATCGTCAGTTTCGGGACATACAACGTTTTATGGAGGAGTTACACGAGCTTATTGAAAAGCGGGGAACTATGAAGACAAGGGACTAGATTGAATAGTTATGAAGGAAAGTTGGGGATTCGAGTTGAGTTTCGAAGGACAAGCACCAAAAACCTGGCCAAAGGCTAATCTTACGCCTAATGCGCGCGTAGTATTGGCAAAACGGTATTTAAAACAAGCAAACGGACAAGTAGTTGAAACTGCGGAAGACATGATTTATCGAGTAGCCTGTGTGATTGCAGAAAATGAAGAGGATAAATACGGCAAAGGCAAAAAAGAAACTGAGGCCCTGGCTAAAGAATTCTATACCATGATGGCGAACCTCGAATTCATGCCAAATTCACCGACGCTTATGAATGCTGGTCGGGATCTCGG
>PKWS01000301.1:0-14080 GCA_003132105.1 Desulfosporosinus sp. | reverse complement strand
GTCTTTAATTCTGCCACGGAAGCGGTTAAGCAAGGCGGAACTCGGCGCGGAGCTAATATGGGAATTCTTCGTGTTGACCATCCCGATATTGTGGATTTCATTCAGTGTAAAGAAGATAATAAAGAGATTACGAACTTTAATATTTCCGTCGGGATCACGGAAGACTTCATGCTGGCTGTCCGCGAAGGGCGTCCCTATGATCTCATAGACCCTCATACAGGCGGCCCTGCAGGGGAATTATCCGCGCCCGAGATTTTTAATAAGATAGTTGAACATGCCTGGCAGAATGGGGAACCTGGAATAGTGTTTCTTGATCGTTTGAACGAAGGGAACCCTACTCCTCTCCAAGGAAAGATTGAAGCCACTAATCCTTGCGTCTCAGGAGACACCTGGATTCTGACAGACCATGGCCCCGCACAAGTCAAAACAGTGTTAGGTCAGGAACTTGAGCTGGTTTTAAATGGAGAATATCATCGGACAAGCCCAGAGGGGTTCTTTTCCACCGGAATTAAGTCCATTTTATCAGTCAAGACAGATCGGGGTTATGAGCTTAAAATTACCAAGGATCATCTCGTCCGAGTTGCTGAGAAGGTGACACGAGAACAGGTTACCCAAATTTGGAAACCTGCCGATGAGCTGAAACCAGGAGATCAAATCGTTCTTACGAACAATCGGGGTCTGAGTTGGCTTGGCCAGGGGAGCTTGGAAGAAGGGTATCTTTTAGGCCTGCTTTTGGGGGATGGAACGTTAAAAGAGGACGGAGGGATCATCTCTGTTTGGGGGGATGATGAAGAAGCCCAGTCCATGATTTCGGCTGCGGAAAAGGCTGCCTCTTTCCTGCCGCATCGCAGTGATTTCAAAGGCTTTCAAAAGGTAATCAGTGAGAGAAATGAACATCGGATGAAGTTAGCAGCCTTACGCGATTTAGCGGGTGAGTATGGCATTTTTCCAAAGGAGAAAAGACTCACTGAGGAACTGGAAAAAACAAGCTCGGACTTTCACAGAGGACTGATAAGGGGTCTGTTTGATACAGATGGAACCGTAGTGGGTACTCAAGAGAAGGGCGTATCCGTCAGGTTATGGCAAAAGGATCTCGCAGGGCTTCATATAGTCCAGCAAATGTTGCATCGTTTAGGTATAGTTTCTACGATTTATAGGGATCGCAAATCTTCTGGCTATAAGTCTTTGCCAGATGGCAAGGGTGGTCATCAGGACTATGAAGTTCAGCCAGGGCACGAACTTTCGATATCCCAAGATAATTTACCCATTTTTGCAGAGGTTATTGGATTTAGCAACAATAAGAAAACGCAAACCCTTAAAGATCGGATTGAGGGCTATCATCGTAATTTAAATAGAGAGCGCTTTCTAGCCAGTGTGACAGAATGCCTCCCTGCAGGAGTAGAGGAGGTTTATGATGCCCAAGTTCCGGGGGTCAATGCCTTTGATGCTAACGGGATCTATGTGCATAACTGTGGTGAGCAACCCTTGCTACCCAATGAGGCGTGCAACTTGGGCTCCATCAATCTCAAGTTGATGGTGATTGAGAAAAACGGAAAAATGGTTATCAACTGGGAGCGTTTGAGTCAAGTGATCCGCTTGTCCGTTCGTTTTCTTGACGACGTGATTGATGTGAATCAGTATCCTCTGCCAATCATTGATGAAGTTGTTAAAGGGAACCGCAAAATTGGTCTTGGGGTGATGGGTTTTGCCGATATGCTTATTTTGCTTCAAACATCGTATGCCACGGAAGAAGCGGTTGAGTATGCGGAAAAAGTAATGAAATTTATTCAGACGGAGGCCCGCATTGAGTCCCAACGTCTGGCTGAAGAACGGGGAACCTTCCCGAACTATGTAGGCTCCATTTATGACGGGGTCATGAAACTGCGCAATGCCACCTTGACTACGATTGCTCCGACTGGAACTATATCCATGATTTGCGGTGCCTCCAGCGGCGTAGAACCTCTTTTTGCGGTTGCCTATACCAAAACAGTGATGGATGGGACGGCGTTAGTTGAGGTCAATCCACTCTTTGAAGCGTTTGCCAAAGAATATGGTTTCTATTCGCCGGAATTAATGCAGAAGATTGCAGAAATGGGAACTGTCCTAGGTTTGCAGGAAGTCCCAAACTGGGTTCAGGAAGTCTTTACTACGGCTCAAGAGATTGCGCCTGAATGGCACATCCGGATTCAGGCGGCTTTCCAGAAATATACGGATAACGCAGTATCAAAGACTATCAACTTTGCCAACGCCGCGACACGTGAAGACATTGCTGAAGCCTATCGGTTGGCAGATGAACTGAACTGCAAAGGATTAACGGTCTATCGCGATGGAAGTCGAGAAGAGCAGGTTCTTTCCATAGGAACCGTAGCAACACAAGTCCAGGCCGAAAAGAGGGGCGAAGAACAACTGGCGTCCGGTCAGGTCATACCTCCCATAACACCGTTCATTCCAGAAGTGAATACTGTCATTCCGCGTCCACGACCGACCACCACGATAGGGGTTACAGAAAAAATAAAAATCGGATGCGGAAACCTATATGTTAGTGTCAATGCGGATGAAAAAGGAATTTGTGAAGNNAAGGCATTCGTTGCCCGGCTTGCATGCGGCGTGAAGGGGTCAGTGTAACATCCTGCCCAGATGCCATTGCCCGCGTGATTAAGAAATATAATGAAGTTGGTATCAATTTTGCAAATGTTCCAAAGGGAACGCAGGAAACGGCTGTGGAATATGTGAAGTTAGGCGTTGCCGGACGAGAGAGACCTTCTACAGAAAAGGTAGTTCACACTGGGGTTGCACCAGCGAACTCCTGCCCAGAGTGTGGTATGCCAATCAACCATGAAAGCGGTTGTGTTGTTTGTACGCACTGTGGCTACTCTAAGTGTGGGTAAAGGTAATGTTCAATGATAATAGAGTCTGCCACTCAATAATAAAGTCTGTCACTGAACGATAAAGTTTGCCACTGTATAATAAAGTCAGCCACTAAGGAACAACGTTATTGTTGCCTCAGCCGGCCTATTGAACACTCCATTATTAATTCCATAAGGCACCAGCCCGAATTCTAATTTGGGCCCCCAGAGCAGCAAGGCATACTTCATTATGTTGGGGGTATGCCTTGCTGTATGTTTACAACTTAAAACTTTTCCAGGTGTGGGCGCTAGCAAAAAAATACATAGACAAAGAAATATACAGTAAAAGCGGATGCACTGCGTCAACAGCATCTAGAGCGGAAAGAATAATGCAGGTTAGCGAAAAGTCCGTCCCTCGCTATATACTCTGCGTGCTAATGGCAACAATTTTTGGTGCAAGCAGGAAGCCATAATCACTATAATAATCATTCATTTGTGGTGTGGCACAGAGTACCACATGGGGGTCTATTATGGGAAACTGTACTAAAGGGGATTACTGCGTAAAGGAGGAATAAGTTTGAAGATTAAAGTGAAGTGGTTTGATAAAGGACTAATTAAAGATTATTTCTCAGAATTAGCAATAATTAGCGTAATGGTCACCTTAGCCTCCATCGTAATAGACATTCCAGATAAGTAGAAAGTGGCTGCAGGTGGAGCTCTAATACTATTATTATTGATTCTCTATATAATTTTATGGATAAGAGCGAACTTTTTAAATAAAGTAAAACTTATAATAAACAATTCAGATGATGAATTAGATGATCTAATTGATTCTTTAACTAACTTTTTTATAAACAGACCATTAAGAGTTTTATCAGAACTTTAAGTTCCTTTTCTTGAAATATATCACCAATTTTTACATGGAGATTTTATCAGGTTTGTACATCTTGGCCCCAAAAATTAGAACTCATGATCATGAGTTGGAATTGGCATTTTTGTAATAGCTGCAAAGCTTGGCAGTACTACGTTACGAGAATGGTCCCAGATCATACCGAGATGGGGAAGGGTGTAACGCTTAGTGCGCCAAGTAAGTAGGGTCATCCCCGAGTACTCTAAAACAGTTGCATGTTGTTTTTCCAGAGCACATTTGCTTTTCTCCATCCTTTAGTGTATGTTAATGCGTCACTTGTGTTTAACGCTCACAAACAGTGGATATGATATTTTCATGATATAGTGTAATTGTAAAAAATGGATAAGAGTAGTCATTTCGTTATACGAAGTAACATTTAGATATAATTAGTCATAATTAGTGGAAAAAAGAGAAATCAAGATAATGGGTTTTTAGATAATATGATTCGTAATTATAGCAAAAGAGATTTGAATAATCAATTTGGGAAGATCAGAATCAGTTATTCTGAATATGGTTAGAAAAGAGGCAGTATATTATGAAACTAAGGGAAATAATGAGTTGTAATCCTGTGACATTAACCCCGGAACAAACAATTCGGGAGGTCTGTAAAATTTTTCTGGAACAACAGATTGATGGTGCTCCGGTGGTGAATGAAAAGAATGAAATGCTGGGGCTATTCACTAAGAGTCATATTTATCGCTTGGTATGTAATGACAAAAATTCAGGGACGCTGGTTGGTGAAGTCATGAAACGGGAAATTATTGTTGGTCACCCTGATGAGCAGCTAGAAAATCTCATTAAAAGCAATGTAGGGCGACTGCCAATTGTGGATCAAAATGGCATTGTAGGCATGATAACCCGTACTGACCTTGCCAGAGCTTATTTTAATAGATATAAGGTTAACTTTAATAAAAATGAAGCCATAATAAATTCCACATATAATTTGATTATTTCGGTCGATAAAAACGGGAAAATCGAATTATTCAACCGGGCAGCAGAGAAGTTTCTTGGTTTAAAAGCCGAAAAGGTTAGAGGCCGGGACATAATGGAGATATTCCCCAATAGCGGGCTTATTGAAATCCTTGAGACGGGCTCCACCAAACTTGTGCAGAAGATAAAGCTAAATAACCGTATGTTTATTTCGAATCGTTCCCCAATCAAAGAGGGGAAGAAAATTATTGGCGCTGTAGCTGTTCTTCAAGACATTTCCGAACTAGAAAGTATATCCAGGGAATTGGAAAATGTCAAGGAACTTTATAATGAGCTGGATGCTATAATAGAATCCTCCTATGATGGGATTTATCTAACCGATGGAGAAGGAATTACCCTACGGCTCAATGAAGCTTTTGAAAAACTTACCGGTGAGAAAAGTAGCGAACTGGTAAGCCGGAATGTTAATGATTTGGTAAAGGAAAGAGGGGTTGTTTCTGAATCAGTAAGTGCCCTAGTATTAAAGAGTAAAGATATCGTAACGATTATGCAGACGACAAAAATCGGGAGGATTACCCTGACCACCGGAATACCTGTTTTTGACAGAAAAGGTAAAATATTTAGGGTAGTTTCAAACGTTAGGGATATAACTGAGCTCAATTTGCTTAAACAAGAATTAGAACAAGCTCAGGGATTAAGCAAACATTATGAATCCGAGCTGAAGGCATTGCGTTTCCAGTATTCGGGTTCAGAAAAATTTATAGTTAATTCCAAGATAATGAAAGATCTTCTCGATGTAGTTATCCGATTAGCCCAGGTTGATTCGACGATATTAATAACCGGTGAATCAGGAACGGGTAAAGAACTTATTGTGGAGACAATACACAACAACAGCTCGCGTAAAAACCTGCCTTTTATTAAGATAAACTGTGGGGCTATTCCCGGGAATCTTCTTGAATCCGAATTATTCGGATACGAATCCGGTGCCTTCACTGGAGCCAAAAAAGGAGGAAAAGCGGGTTATTTTGAAATGGCCGATGGGGGGACTCTTTTTTTAGATGAGATAGCTGAGATGCCTCTTGCCCTGCAGGTCAAATTACTGCGTGTATTACAGAGCAAAGAGATTATCCGGATAGGGGGAGAAAAAACTATCAAAGTGGATGTACGCATTCTCGCTGCCACCAACTGTGATATCCTTGAGATGATAGAGAAGAAGGAATTCCGTAAAGACCTTTATTATCGATTAAATGTAATTCCTATTGAGGTTCCAGCTTTGAGGGAAAGAAAAGAAGAGATTCCTGCATTGGCGGCACATTTTATTGATTTTTTAAATAATAAGTATAACATGAATAAAAAATTATCTTCAAATGTAATTGAAGTTCTCATGAAATATGACTGGCCAGGTAATGTAAGAGAGCTGGAGAACCTGGTTGAGAGGCTGGTGGTTATTACTCCCAGGAATATCCTGTCTTCTGAAGACCTGCCGTTGCATCTGAAAAAAATGACTCTTGAGCAAACCCATCCGGCAGTCTCAGTTGCAGGCATAATTCCCCTAAGGGAGGCAGTTGAAAGTGTAGAAAGACAGATACTGGAACTGGCCTATTCTTGCTATGAAACTACTCGCGANNTGTTTGGGTCTGATTGAAGTTAGAGAACTTACCTCTGATAAATAGCAGATGCAAATAGATACCAAAGCAGCCATGCGAGATCCCGGGAAAGGGGTCTTTTTTTTTGCCCAAACGGGAAAAACATATTTTAGCGAAATAGCGAAAAATCTCGCGTAAATTCAGTCTGGACTTTAACCAATTAGAAAATCCCGAAACAGATCCTGACAGGACGCAACAGTTATTTGAAAAACCGTTGCAGTATTGCAGGGCATTTTAAGGAGTTTGAACATGTTAAAATTCCAGAAGCACAGAAGACAGGGGATTCACCTAAGACGAAAATAATGATGTTGCGAAAATGCAGCAAGAAGATAACAAATGCCAAAGGGGGGAAGCAATAATGTGTTGGAAATGTGCAACGGAATACCAGTGGATGGTGAAAAGAGATGTTAATTGTTATAAAAATCAGAAAAATCTGCCAATAGATGCTTGGCATGAAGTTTGCATAGAGTAAATGATAGGAAGTCTGAAGTGTTAAAAATACAGAAATTCGTTGCTTGAACTTGAACCTTGAATAATCGAAAAATTATCGTATCCCTGAAAAGAGAGAGCCATTGAGATCCTTCATAAAAATATTCTGACGGGCATTTTTTCTTAAGGAGGTGATAGCGGGTTATTTGTTAAAATCCCAGAGCTTGAGAAGTCTAATGACTTAATTTGGGGAAAGAAAAAATGCATTTTTAATTAAAACTGATAAATGTTACGAGAATGGCAAAAAGGAGATTAAATTCTATGAGTTATACAAATATTCTCCTGAGCAAGGAAGCGGGAATTGGAATAATTACCATAAATCGTCCGAAATTCCTTAATGCTTTGGATAGGATTACTGTTGAGGAGCTTTCTCAGGCTGTTGATTCGATGGCCACCGATGATGAAATAAAAGTAATAATTCTCACGGGAGCAGGAGAAAAAGCATTTGTGGCTGGAGGGGATATTGCTTATTTAAAAAACCTAACTACGGTTGAAGCACGAGAGTTTGCGGTATTTGGTCAGGCAGTATTGAGAAAAATGGAGACTTTGTCTAAACCCATAATTGCTGCTATTAACGGTTTTTGCTTGGGAGGTGGTTGTGAGCTCGCTCTGGCTAGTGATTTTCGTATTGCATCCATAAATGCAAAATTTGGGCAACCCGAGGTGGGTCTTGGAGTAACTCGGGATTCGGAGGGACCCAGCGTTTGCCTCGCCTAGTGGGTGTGGGTATAGCCAAACAAATGCATTATACGGGTGACGTTATCGACGCAGCAGAAGCTCTGCGTGTGGGGCTAGTTAATGAAGTGGTATCTGCAGGTAACCTGATGAATTATGTAAAGGATATCGCTAATAAAATTCTATCCAAGGGGCAGCTGGCAGTTCGCTCTAGCAAAATGGCTATCAATGAAGGAATGCAGACCGACATAGATAGGGCTATGACCATAGAAGCTAATATTTTTGCAATTTGTTTTAGCACAGGAGACCAGGAGGAAGGTATGAACGCCTTTATCCAAAAGAGAAAGCCCCAGTTTAAAGAGAGATAAGCAAACTCAGATATGGTCATTGTTATTATCCGGGGGAGTTTATCTGGATATGAAAGGAGGAAATGTAATGGAACGAATTTTACCTTTTAGTAATGAGCACAAAATGTTGCAAGAAGCTTTTTCGAAATTCGTAGCAAGTGAAATGGTACCTTATTACGATGAGTGGGAAGAAAATTCTATAGTTTCCCGCGAAGTCTTCAGAAAAATGGGAGACAATGGATATTTATGCCCGTGGGTGGAGGAAAAATATGGTGGGGCAGGTGCAGATTTTCTCTGTTCAGTTATAGTTGCGGAAGAAATAGCCAGACAGGGATGTAGAGGCGTATTTGCATGGCTGCACAGTGATCTTGTAGCTCCATATATAGGTACGTATGGTACAGACGAACAAAAGGCCAGGTGGCTACCCGGTGCGACAAGTGGAGAGAAAATCCTGGCGGTGGCGATGACCGAACCAGGAGCTGGTTCTGACCTCGCTGCCATGCGGACCAAAGCTGTCAAAGACGGCAATGACTATATAATAAATGGTTCGAAAGTCTTTATCTCCAATGGGGTTTTGGCAGACTTGGTAGTACTCGCAGTCAAGACTGATCCCGGTGCAGGTGCTAAAGGAATAACCCTTTTTGTGGTAGAGGATGGTACGCCCGGCTTTACCAAGAGCAAACAAATCCCGAAAGTAGGGTTGCATGCTCAGGATACTGTTGAAATGTTCTTTGAAGATTGCCGTGTACCTGCCGAGAATATGCTGGGTGGGGAAGGAAATGGATTTAAATGTCTTATGGAGAAGCTACAGCAGGAGAGGCTTATGGTTTCCCTTGTAGCGCAGGTATCGGCTGAGAGATGTCTTGAATTAACCCTTAACTATGTTAAAGAAAGAGTTGTTTTCGGTAAGCCTTTAAGCAAATTTCAGAATACACAGTTTACCCTAGCTGAAATAGCCAGCGAAATTCAGGTGGGAAGGAGTTTCCTTGATCAATTGGTACTTCAACACATGGCAGGCAAGAGTATTGTGCAGGAAGTTAGCATGGCCAAATACTGGATCTGTGAGATGGAAAACAGGGTAGCATCACGCTGTCTGCAGCTGTTTGGTGGTTACGGCTTCTGCAAAGAATATGAAATTTCCAGGATGTGGACTGATGCAAGAGTTCAGACTATATACGCAGGTACATCCGAAGTAATGAAAATGGTTATCAGTAGAGGTTTGGGACTCTAGTTTATGCTAAGTCACTTACCTTAATACAATATCAGGAAGGAGCAATAGACCATGAAGATAGAGGGAAAAACTGCTATTATCACAGGCGGAGCTTCAGGACTTGGAGAAGCTGCCGCTAGGATGCTGGTCGAAAAAGGTGCCCAGGTTGTTTTACTGGACTTAAATGAAGAAAGAGGGACTTCGCTGGCAGAAGAACTAGGAAAGAGTGCTGCATTTATCAAGACAGATATTACCGTTTCCCAGGAGGTTCAGGCAGCCATCAACTTTGCAGTGGAACAATTTAAGTCGATAGATATTGTTATAAATTGTGCTGGCATAGCTCCGGGTATGAAAATAGCCGGTAAAAAAGGACCTCACAACCTTGAACTGTTTAGAAAAGCCATAGAGGTTAACTTGATTGGACCTTTTGATGTGATGCGATTGGCTGCAGATAAAATGCTCAAGAATGAACTAAATGATGAAGAAGGAAGAGGCGTAATCGTTAATACTGCTTCTATTGCGGCATTTGATGGGCAAATTGGTCAAGCTGCATATGCGGCCAGTAAAGCTGCTCTGGTAGGCATGACCCTACCCGTAGCCCGGGATCTTGCTGGGGATGGAATACGAATCTGTACGATTGCCCCAGGAATCTTCAAAACCCCAATGATGGATAAACTTCCTGAAAATGTTCAGGAATCCCTGGGGAAAATGGTGCCTTTCCCCTCTAGGTTAGGAAAACCCCAAGAATTTGCCATGATCGTACAACAGGTTATTGAAAATCCTATGTTAAATGGAGAAACGATACGCCTGGATGGGGCCATCCGTCTGGCTCCTAGATAGGTTAGGCATGAGTAAAATGCAAGGTTCTGTTCTAGAAAAAACACTTACAAAGAGAAAAGACATTCTGAAAAGGAGGAGTAATTATGAGGAAGGTCGCTGTGCTAGGTGGGGGACATAGTAAATTTTGTTTCAACTCGCCTAAAACATCTGTAGAAATGTTATCTGAGGTAGCTATGGATGCAATCATTGAATCAAACCTAAAACCTAAAGATATTCAAGCTATAAATGTTGGGAATGTCCTGGGAGACTTTTCGGAAGGGCAGGGAATGGTGCAATCATTTGTTGCCAACGACATTGGCTGTTTTAATGTTCCAGCCACCAGGTTTGAAGGTGCCTGTGCTTCAGGAAGTATAGCTTTAAGAGATGCCTATATGTGGGTAGCCTCAGGTTATTATGACATCGTACTGGTAGGTGGTGTGGAACGAGCAACTGCTATGGGTACTGCGTTAGCAACACGAACATTTGCTATGTTTGGAGATAGCCGTTACGAGTTCCCGGCAGGCTTTACATTTCCGGCTGCGTTTGGTTTGCTAGCACACCTTTATGCAGATAGATATGGAATACCTCTAGAGAGGCTCAAAGAACAGATGGCAGCGGTATCAGTTCAATCTCACGAGTATGGTTTGAAAAATCCCAATGCTCAGATTCATAAGGAAATAACCAAAGCGGATGTTCTAAAAAGTTTTATGGTCACTACACCAATACAACTACAGGATGCCTGTCCATTCTCTGACGGAGCAGCTGCAGTTATCCTGGCTTCCGAAGAAGTAGCTAAAAAACTTACCAATAAGCCGGTTTATATTACTGGAATCGGTCAGACTTCCTCCGGTAAGCTGAGTTCTCAATATAAGTACCTTCCCAGGATCAGAGCTAGAGAACTGGCGGCTGAACAGGCATATAAGATGGCTGGGTTGACACCGAAGGATATAGACGTATGTGAACTTCATGACTGCTTCAGTATAGCGGCCATAATTGCGGCCGAAGGACTGGGATTCTTTGAATTCGGTAAGGCTGGAGAAGCCTGGGAAAGAGGTGAAACCAGGCTGGGAGGTAAGATACCCATTAATTTGTCTGGAGGACTGAAGTCCAAGGGACATCCTATCGGAGCCACAGGAGTATCCCAGGCATATGAATTAACCCGTCAATTACGAGGCCAAATGGCAGATCAAGGAAGACAGGTAGAAGGAGCCAAACACGCGCTTATGGATACTTTGGGTGGAGATGGAGTGCTAGTTAGCGTCATCTTCTCAGCAGAATAAAGGGGGGATTAATGTGGAATATAAGATTATTTTTCAAGATTATAGTAAAGCACTCAAGAAGGATAAGTTACTGGGATTGAAGTGTAATGATTGTGGGACGGTTACTTGTCCACCGATGATGGTTTGCCAAAACTGTACCAGTACAAATCAAGAAATTGTTGAACTAAAGGGCGAAGGGAAAGTTGTTACCTTCACTACATCCTATATTAATTCTGAGGGTCGTGAGAATGAAATACCTATTACTATTGTAATGGTTGAACTCGATGAGGGACCATGGATAATGGGAAATCTGTTTGATATTGATCCAAGAACGATAAGCATGGATCTGATTGGGAAAAGGGTCAAACTAGGACATAAAGTATTCCCAGGAGACAAGTATTCGGCTGGTGATTCTGCCAGACCGGTATTTAGTTTTGCGTTATAACTTAAAATAACGGGAACCAGGAAGGGTGTTGCTTGGAGTCATCTGGTACCAAGCATTTGAGCGGAACCGAGGCTAATCCACATTGCCAAAAAATTGAAGGAGGGGATATTTATGTCGACTTGGGAGCAGAAATATCGAAAAAAAGTGACTTCTCTTAAAGGAGCGGCCGCGACTATAAAATCCGGAGATGTTGTTGGCACTGGCCTAGCCGTGGGAGCGTGTTCGCCTGATATGTATAATGCTATATTTGAACGGCACGAAGAATTACGAGATGTTTGGATTAGTGATACGGTGCAGATACGTCCTTCTAAACTTTATGATCCTGAATACATGGCCGGAATTGACGGACATATAAACTATGCCCCGGGTTTTGCTACGGCAGCAAGTCGAAAAATGGGAAGTACTAGGCAGGCCGATTTTTTACCGTGTACGACTTTTGATCTAGCTGACAAATTCTCAAGCAGGGCTGACGTATTTATTGCTATGGTTACGCCACCCAATGCCCAGGGTTATGTTAATCTCGGATTAACTAATTTTTACACGATGGAAACTATTAGACAGGGCAGAGCGTCCGGTAAGCAGCGCGTTACCATAGGAGAGGTCAACGATCAAATGCCGACTGTTTTCGGAAATAACTGGATGCATATTTCAGAATTTGACTATTTTGTGGAAAATTCAAAGCCCATGCCCTACTTTGGGCGAGGTGAACCGTCAGAAATAGAAAAAACCATTGCCAAGTATGTACTGGAGTTAATTAATGACGGAGATACAATTCAAATGGGTATTGGAGGTATTCCGGAAGCAATAGTCAGTGGCCTAAAAGGAAAAAAGGATCTTGGCGTTATTACTGAGATGTTTCCAATCGGACTGCGAAATCTTGTTGAAACAGGAGTTATTACTAATAAAAGAAAGCCAATTCATAAAGGCGTAACTGTAGCAACATTCTGCATGGGTGACCAGGATATGTATGATTATGTTAATAGTAATCCCTCCTGCGAGTTTTACCCTGCGTCCTATACCAACAGCCCTCTTGTTGTTGCTCAACATCCGAATATGGTTGCCATGAATATGGCGCTTATGGTGGACCTCAGCGGTCAAATCAACTCGGAAGGCCTGGGACATCAGCAGATAAGTGGCACCGGGGGCCAACTGGACTTTATGATCGGTTCCTATTGGTCACCGGGTGGCAAAGGAATTACATTGCTAAGTTCGGCCAGAAAAATGAAGGATGGTAGCCTAGTTTCCGGCATAGTCCCAGAATTACCGATCGGGAGCCCGGTCACTGTTCCTCGAACCTTTGCCCAGTACGTAATTACCGAGTATGGAATTGCCAACTTGAGGAATAAGACTAGACGGGAACGGGCTAAAGCGTTAATCGCTATAGCTCATCCTGACCTGCGTGGGGAATTGCTTGCCAATATGAAAAAGAATTTCTTTCCATTTCCCAGCGTCAAGAATTCTAGTCCAGTTTCCTAATCACGGATTTAGGTGATACAACATAATGAATTTTCAAGCCACGGGAATTACCCGTGGCTTATTAAAGAGCTATACTAGGAACTACAAAGGAGCTGGAAATATTAGAAACAGGGATACATATCTTGTTTTTTCATAACCGAACCGGTATTGAATTGGTATAATAATCCCGTAATATATAGTAATTATTAAAAGTGACATTCCAAAAGTAAAGAGATTCAGCATCGTTCCCGCGAAAGTCAAAGAAGAGGAAGCGCTTGCTTCCTCTTCTTTGACTGTATAGACGTTATTAACTCAAATCCTAATACCATCCCCTGTAACGATACGGATATGGATAAGGATACGAATAAGGATACGGATATGAATAAGGGTAATAGCGAGGCGACGCTATAGACCCTAAACCAAGACCTAGAGCAAAGGGAAGAAACCCAAAACCAAACATAAGAGCAACTCCTTCCATAAAAGATATTTCTCCTGATCAATGATTGAAGTTTATATCCCATAATATGGTAAGCGAGCATGTCTCGTGCATGGGTAAGCGCTGCCTCTTATATTTACCATAGATACCCTACCAAGGGGCAGTTGGCGGTTGTTTATTGTTCCTTTAAACTGGTATTCAAACTTTGTATTTTTCTTTTGAGGGCAGAGAATTGAGCTAACCAAATTGTTAGATAGATTCCAATAAAGATTGCTACAAAAACAATCATGGATAATGGTTTTAACTCCACCCATCCTAGGTAAATCGCTGATGGAAAATAAACAACTGAAATTGTGATAAAATGTAAGAAAGTTTGTTTGGCAGTGCTCCAGTTTTCAACTTGAAAGTATGCGGAGGAGATCGCAAAGGCAAAGCCCATCAGGCAACTTAATACAAACTGGAGAGAATATACTGTTAAGTCGGAGAAATTGCCTAAATGAAACGGAGAAACCAGAGAAAGTTTGCCAAAGGTTTGTGAAATAAGCAGACCGATTAATGTCATAATAAAGACCCCGATGGGAATACCCAAAATTCCTCTTAGTAATGCTTTTTT
>PKWS01000122.1 GCA_003132105.1 Desulfosporosinus sp. | reverse complement strand
GAAGTGACTGAAGTAGGCGTGTTTGCTCCGGCGATGCGTATAGTCGAGGAACTTAAAGCTGGTCAAGTTGGATTTATTGCTGCAAGCATTAAGAACGTCAAGGACACGCAGGTTGGCGACACAATCACGGATGCAGAAAACTGTGCCATTAATCCTCTTCCAGGGTACAGGAAGGCCACTCCAATGGTGTTTTGTGGACTCTACCCGGTCGATTCTAGCGATTATAACCGACTGCGCGATTCTTTGGAAAAGCTTCATCTTAACGATGCAAGTTTAGTCTTTGAACCGGAAACCTCAGTCGCTCTGGGTTTTGGTTATCGGTGCGGGTTTCTCGGATTACTCCACATGGAGATCGTTCAGGAACGTTTGGAGCGGGAATATGATCTTAACCTGATAACTACAGCACCGAGCGTAATCTATAAAGTAAACACTTTGAAAGGGGAAGTTATAAGCATTGATAATCCTTCAAATCTTCCCCCTGTTGAGTCAATTACTAGTATAGAAGAACCAATTGTGAAGGCGACGATTTTAGTTCCAGCGGAGTATGTTGGAGCGATCATGGAACTCAATCAAGAGAAGCGCGGGACGTATTTGACGATGGACTATGTGTCCAAGAGTCGGGTGAAACTGCTCTATGAACTCCCACTGAGCGAAATAGTTTTCGATTATTTCGATCAATTGAAATCACGAACTAAAGGGTATGCGTCTCTGGACTATGAACTAAGCGGTTATAAAGAGACGGATTTAGTTAAAATTGATGTCCTTTTAAATGGAGAAATGGTGGACGCACTCTCGTTCATCATTCATCGAGCAAAATCTTATAATCGGGGAAGGAAACTTGTGGAGAAACTTCGAGGAATTATTCCGAGGCAAATGTTTGAAATTCCAATCCAGTCTGTGATCGGGAATAAAGTCATTGCCCGTGAGACCGTTAAAGCTATGCGGAAAGACGTTTTGGCCAAATGCTACGGTGGGGATATTTCCCGGAAACGTAAACTACTCGAGAAGCAAAAAGTGGGAAAAAAGCGTATGAAGCAAGTGGGCAACGTGGAAATACCTCAGGACGCCTTTATGGCGGTATTGCAGATCGAAGATTAGATGATATATAGGGCACGATGCAGCGTACCCCTACATCGAATAATGGAAACTTACTTCAGGTGGAGTTTTAACTCCACCTGAAGTTTAGTTGAACTTATCCAGGGGCTTAGCGCCACTTATCTCCCTTAAGAAGTGGGAGTGTTAGTGGCGGTTAGCCATCGGATAAACAAGGGAGAGAGTGCACACTTATGCCTTCCTTATATATACACGTTCCGTTTTGTGTTCGAAAATGTGATTACTGTGCGTTTTATTCTCAAGCATTGGTTAATTCCCCCAAGGATCTTATATACACGTACTTAGAGGGCCTAGAAGTCGAAATGGCGAAGCGGCGAAAAGATGCCCCTCGAGGGGTATCTTCTCTTTTTATCGGGGGCGGTACACCGACGGCATTAAAGGATACGGACCTAGAACGCTTAATGGAAATGATTCAGCGGCATTTTCACTTGACTCCAGGGGCTGAGCAAACCGTTGAAGGGAATCCAGGAACCCTTACACTATCAAAGTTAAATATCTTGCGACGCTACGGGATCAACCGTTTCTCTCTCGGAGTCCAGACCTTCGATGATAAATTATTGCGCGCTGTGGGACGTGTGCATACTGCCCAAGAAGCTCGCGAGGCGATAGGACGCATAAGAACGACGGGATTTGACAATATTAGCATGGATTTGATGTTTGGATTTCCTGCGCAGGATATGGCGACTTGGCAAGCGACTCTAGAGGAAGCCCTGTCTTACTCACCGGAACATCTATCCCTCTATGGATTAATGTTAGAAGAAGGTACCCCACTCTATGAGCGTTATAGGGTAGATAATGCGTTACTCGATCAGCTTCCGGATGATGACTTGCAAGCTGACATGCATGATTGGGCAGCTGAACGCTTAAAACAGGCTGGGTATATAAATTATGAAACGTCGAATTACGCGCGCCCAGGCTATGAATGTCGGCATAACTTAGGCTATTGGCGGGGAGAGGATTATTTAGGTTTAGGCCCGGGCGGGGTGTCTTGCTTAAACAGGGTGCGTTGGAAAAATATTGAAGAAGTACGCACTTATCAAAGTCGCCTTCTCAACGGGCAAGACCCCGTCGAGGCAGCAGGTCAGGAAGCATTATCGTTGCACGAGTGCATGGCGGAACGTATGATTTTGGGGTTACGCCTCGAGGAAGGCGTTAATCTAACATCGTTTAGAAATGATTTTGGAGTTGATCTTAGGAATATTTATGAGGACGTGTTGGAACGCTATAAAGATAAGGATGTTTTTATATTTCAGGGTGACTATATATGCTTAAATCCAAAGTATTCTTTTGTAGCGAATTCGATATTAGTGGACTTTGTGTGAGGGACTTGTGTCACACAGCGCTCCGTACCTACGACGCAGAGCAAACTAACCGTGTAAGCTCTTGTCTTTGGGGAGCGGGGTTCCCGCCAGATGAGCCATCCTTGGCTCACTGGCGGCAGCGCACGTCCTTGTGCGCTGCCCCGCGTCTGGGGTCGCTTACACGGAGTTTGCTAATCTGCTTACGTAAAGACGTCGCGCTTGTGTGACACTGCGTCCCGGGCTTGGAACGGGGAACAGATACCAGGGGCTGGGGGACGGAGAGGTGGGCCTATCTTGGGAGACGGCACATTTCATGTGCACCGTCTTGCTTTGGGGGTGCTTACGCGGAGTTTGCTAATCTGCTTACGTAAAGACGTCGCGCTTGTGTGACACTACGTCCCGGGCTTGGAACGGGGAGCTGGAGAAGGTTGGAGCGAGGGTGTCTGGGGAGACGGCACATTTCATGTGCACCGTCTTGTCTCTGGGGTCGTTTACATTCGTCGTCTTCTCCCAGCCCAGAGGGTCCGCGATCACACGCTCCGACGCCTTTGCGATCATCGTAGCCAAACTCGGCTTTAAGCCACTTTCATAAAGCAGGGCGGAACACAAGGACGTGTTCCGCCAGCCCTGCGACAAGGATGTCGCATTGGCCGGGAACCCTGCCAGCATGCATCAGGGGTTTAAAGCCCTAGTGTGGCACGACGTACGCATGGCCAAGGACGTGTCTCGCGACCCTCTCATTTCATGTGCACCGTCCTGCTAGGGAACGTGCAAGTCGGGGACGGTTCTTGACTTGCATATGGGGTCGCTTACAAGGAGTTGGTAATCTGCTTATGTAAAGACGTCACCGACTCATGTGCGCCGTCCTGCTTTGGGGGAAAATGACAGTTTTAGGCTGTAAAACTTTTTTTAAAATGATTCTTGACAAAGCTAAAATTGAGTGGTAATGTAAATACATAATCCGTTAGCACTCATCAAGTGAGAGTGCTAACAATGAAAATCAACAAGTAGTGTTCGAGCGTGAGGTACATAAGCGGAGAGGGGCAGTCGAGGAAAGGCGGGGAAGCATGTATGCAAATGGATGAACGCAAGCGCAAGATACTAAGGGCGATTGTTCTAGACTATATTGCTACCGCTGAACCGATTGGTTCACGAACGATTGCACGTAAGTTTGAGCTTGGTGTATCTCCCGCGACGATTCGTAATGAGATGGCTGACTTAGAAGATTTAGGGTTCATTGAACAACCGTATACTTCTGCTGGGCGAATTCCTTCGGATGCGGGGTATCGGTATTTTGTGGATTACTTAATGGATCCTCAAACACTTAGTGAAGAGGATAAGGAAACTATTGAACGAGAAAGCTCGAAACGAATTCATGAGATTCAAGAAGTTATTTCCCATACTAGTAAGTTGTTGTCTGAACTTACAAACTTAACGAGTATTGTACTTGGGCCACATAAGGGGAAAAGCACGTTTGGGAAAATGCATTTCCTGCCGTATCAACCGGGCCAGGTTATTATGGTGATCGTGAAAGAAAACGGTCTGGTGGAAAACCATATTATCGATGTTGGAGAAAATCTCACGGCTGAAGAGCTTCAGCGCGTGGCCGGGGTTTTTAATCAAAAAATGCGAGGGTATTCCCTAGACCAGGTTAAACGCAGCTTGTTGCATGAAATCTATGGTGAATTGTCCCGACAAAGGCTTCTGATTGATAATGCCTTGGATATTCTAAGGGCTATTTTGGACGATCACGATGGAGAGGAACGCATTTATCTTGGTGGAACTCTCAACATGCTAAATCAGCCTGAATTTAGGGATTTAGCTAAAGTTAAGACCTTATTCAAAGTGTTCGAGGAAAATGAATCCCTAAGAAAACTACTGCATCCTTACCATGAGGGGTTAAACGTCACCATTGGTGGAGAAAATATGTTAAAGGAATTTCGAGATTGTAGCTTGATTTCTGCAACCTATAAGGTGAACGGACTAACCATCGGAGCAGTGGGTGTCCTTGGACCGACTCGTATGGATTATGCTAAAGTGATTGCTATTGTTGACTGCATGACGCGCAGTTTGACGGGAGTTTTGACTGGGAGAAGACTTTAGGACCAATTTTATTAAGCACGAGAGGTGATTGTGAATGGCGCGAAGGAGAGATGAAGCTCTCAAAGACCAGAAGTCGAGTAAGGACGAGGGTAGTATGGAGGGCAAAGGGCTTGAATCTGAAAAATCTATCCTGGATGAAGGAAACCTGGATGATGAGGATATGACTCCTCTAGAAAAAAATCTGTCCTTGGAAGCGGAGCTTGTTAAGGCCAAAGCCAAAGCTGAAGACTATTATGGTCAGTTGCAACGTATGCAGGCAGATTTTGATAACTATCGAAAACGGACTCAAAAGGAAAAAACAGAACTCATTAAATATGCAGCTGAACGCCTTGTAGGAGAGTTGCTTCCTGTACTAGACAATTTCGATCGTGCGGTTAGTGCGGCCAAAATCAATCCTGATTTTACATCCTTTTCGCAAGGGGTGGAGATGATTCTTCGCCAAATGCAAACTGCGCTCAGCAAGGAGGGGTTAAGGGCGATGGAGGCTGTCGGCCAACCTTTTGACCCGAATCTTCATGAAGCAGTGCTCCGAGTTGATTCAGAAGATCATCCCGAAAATACTGTTGTAGAAGAACTACAAAAAGGGTATTATCTCAAAGAAAAAGTTTTACGTCCTTGTATGGTTAAAGTTTGTAATTAGTTAATTTAAGGAGGAAGATAATAATGGGAAAAATCATTGGTATTGACTTAGGTACAACAAACTCCTGCGTAGCAGTTATGGAAGGTGGAGAAGCGGTAGTTATCCCTAACGCGGAGGGAAACCGCACAACTCCATCTGTGGTAGGCTTTTCAAAAACCGGCGAGCGGTTAGTTGGACAGGTGGCCAAGCGTCAATCTGTTTCTAATCCGGATAAAACTGTCAGTTCTATCAAACGTCACATGGGTACCGACTTTAAAGTTAGAATTGACGATAAGACTTATAGCCCACAAGAAATTTCCGCAATGGTTCTCCAGAAACTTAAAACAGATGCGGAAGCTTATCTCGGACAACCGGTCACCCAAGCGGTTATTACAGTGCCAGCTTATTTCACGGACGCTCAGCGTCAAGCCACTAAAGACGCCGGAGCAATTTCAGGACTTGAAGTACTACGGATTATCAACGAGCCTACAGCTGCAGCGCTTGCCTATGGCCTCGACAAAAAAAATGATTCAACTGTTTTGGTGTATGACTTAGGGGGCGGAACCTTTGATGTTTCAATCCTCGAATTAAGTCAGGGCATGGTTGAAGTGAAAGCTACGAGTGGTAATAACCATTTGGGCGGCGATGATTTTGATCAACGTTTGATTGACTATATGGTGGCTGAATACAAGAAAAGTAATGGCGCGGATCTCTCAAAAGACCGTGTTGCCCTTCAACGTTTAAAAGAAGCAGCGGAAAAGGCCAAGATTGAGCTTTCCGGTGTTACAAATTCAAATGTCAATCTGCCGTTTATCACCATGACGGAACAAGGACCGCAACATTTGGATATGAATATTTCTCGTGCCAAATTTGAAGACATTATCTCAGATCTGGTGGAATCGACAATTGGCCCCACACGTCAAGCGCTTGAAGATGCCAAACTTTCCTGGGATAAAATTGAACAAATCATTTTAGTCGGTGGATCTACCCGTATTCCATTGGTCGTAGAAGCTATTAAGAAATTAAGCGGAAAAGAACCACACAAAGGGGTTAATCCGGATGAAGTGGTCGCCATGGGTGCTGCTATTCAAGGTGGCGTTCTCAGTGGAGAAGTGAAAGATATGATCTTGCTGGATGTTACCCCGCTTTCCTTAGGGATTGAAACCCTTGGCGCGGTATTTACTCGGATCATAGAACGTAACTCTACTATCCCTACCACCAAATCGCAGACATTCTCAACGGCTGCAGACAATCAGACCTCAGTCGATATTCATGTTCTCCAAGGGGAACGCGAAATGGCGACCTATAATAAGACGCTTGGGCGTTTCCAACTCACAGGATTACCTCCTGCGCCACGTGGCGTTCCACAAATCGAAGTTAAATTCGATATTGATGCCAATGGGATTGTCCATGTCTCTGCAAAAGATGTGGCCACTGGGAATGAACAAAAAGTGACTATTACTTCTTCCACGGGTCTTTCTAAAGATGATATTGAAAAAATGAAACAAGACGCCGAAGTCCATGCGGAGGAAGACAAGAAACAAAGAGAGCTGATTGATGCTAAGAACCAAGCGGATTCTCTGGCTTACCAAACAGAAAAAACCTTGAAAGACTTCGAAGGTAAGGGCGATGCTGCTGAAGTTGAAAGCATCAAGAAAGCCATTGAAGAGCTGAAAACTGCTGGTGCTGCTGAAAATCTTGAAGAGATTAACGGCAAAATTGAGGCATTAAATAAAGTACTGCATCCCTACATCGAAAAGATGTACAAAGAAAAAGCGGAACAAGAGCAGAATGCCGGGGCGCAACCTGGAGCTGAAGAGCCTAAAAAGGATGACGACGTTGTAGATGCTGAGTTTACTGAAGTTAAGAAAGAAGACAAGTAGGGGAAGCGAGCGTTGGCAAACCTCAGGGTAATACCTGATGTGTGTCGCTCCTTGCCATCCTTGGCATCGCGACATCAGTCCATCNNCATGGCGATGCCCTAACCTCAAACATCGTGTTTGAGTCATGGACAAGTCTCAATGCCACGCTACGCGCTTCGTAATGTAAGCGTGATTGACGCGACTCTGCTGGATGGTTTGGCTTTGCAAGTTAACACCATCCGGGCTGGGACTGACGAGGAAACGAGTTGGGAACGATGGGAACGGTTGAATTGCTTCGCTCTCAACAGCGCCTTGCGGTGCTTAGTATTAGAAATAAACTTAGGGGGTGCAAAGGTGTTCAAGCCTTTGTGCCCGCATTTGTTTGTCGGTTATTAATATTATTTCCATTTAATTGGATATTTCCTTGTGCTTAAAGTCTAAGGGTCATATAATATTATAGGACTTATAACGATAGAGCGGATAGACAAGCAGGAGTGTGGAGGCAAAACATGAAACGCGATAACTATGAAGTGCTTGGGGTTGAGCGGACAGCTGGTGAACAGGAAATAAAAAAAGCGTACAGGAAGTTAGCTCGCCTTTATCACCCTGATGTAAACCAGGGTGATAAAGGATCAGAGGAAAAGTTTAAGGAAGTTACGGATGCCTATGATGTTTTGAGCGATCCGGAGAAGAGAGCGCGTTATGACCAATTTGGTCATGCCGGTACAGATCCAAATCAAGGTGGTGGATTTGGTGATGCTGGAGGCTTCGGGGACATTTTCGATATGTTTTTTGGCGGTGGTGGAGGGCAACGGCGCGGTGGTCCTCAACGGGGTGCTGATTTGCGCTATGCGATGTCCTTGACTTTTGAAGAAGCGGTGTTTGG
>PKWS01000097.1 GCA_003132105.1 Desulfosporosinus sp. | reverse complement strand
ACGCTCAACCAAGGGGAAACTGACTTCCACCCCTTCAGAACGACCGATCCAGTTACGTTGCATAGCTTTCACTTTATCAGGCCAGCCTGGCAACTTATCCAAATCTTGCAGCAAAACATCCGCATAATCGGTAATTTTAAAAAACCACTGTTCCAAGTTTTTCTTCGTGACGATCGTTTCACACCGTTCACAGGCTCCATCCACAACTTGCTCATTGGCAAGGACCGTGCTACAGGACGGACACCAGTTCACAGCCGCCTTTTTCTTATACACTAAGCCATGCTTATAAAGCTCTATAAAAATCCACTGCGTCCATTTATAGTAGCCAGGGTGGCAGGTGGCTATCTCCCGGTCCCAATCATAGGAAATTCCCATCTCTTTAAGCTGGCGTCGCATATTAGCGATGTTTTTCCATGTCCAGTCCGCCGGAGGGGTTTGGTGCTTTATTGCGGCATTTTCCGCTGGCAAGCCAAACGAATCCCAACCGATGGGGTGCAAGACATTAAACCCTTGCATCCGCTTATAGCGAGCGATGACGTCAACTATTGAGTAGTTACGCACATGCCCCATGTGCAGATCTCCGGATGGATACGGAAACATCGCCAAGGCATAATACTTGGGCTTTGTTGAAGTTTCCTCCGTCTTATAGGCTTTGTTCTCCAGCCAGTGTTCTTGCCACCTCGGTTCAATTTCAGAAAACGAATACTTNNTCTCCCGTCCCAGTAGGGACGAGAGACATGCTCCCGTGGTACCACCCAATTTTAATAAGTGCTCAAACGATGATAACGGCTCGCGCCGGTGTTCATTGTAACCTGAACACAGCTCAAGGGCGAGTTCCTGAAGTCCCCTACAACGGCTTGCAGCGGACGCCGTCTCTCTAAATGTGGGTTCCTTAGTACTGTTCCCTATCATGGCATTTACAATTTTAGTCAATACTATATTATACTAGACTAGGATCGAAGGAAACAACTCCAGCGTCTTTCCAGAGACGTTCAAGCTGATAAAATTCACGTTGATCAGGAGTCATCACATGAACGACTAAATCGCCCCCACAATCCATCAAGACCCATTTAGCAGCCGGCAATCCTTCGAGATGAAAAACCGGAACTCCCATCTCTGGTAACTTTTCTTCCAAATAGTTGGTTATGGCTTTAACCTGAGTTGACGTATTTCCCGTCACAATCAAGCAATAATCGGTGACCATTGATATACCTTTTAAATTAAGCAAGGTAATATCTCCGCCTTTTTTGTCTTCAACAATATCAACGACTTGTTTAAGCATTTTTTGATCCAGTTCCAATATTTTTCCTCCTTTGCAAATCCTCATAAGTCAATTGGGTTAAGGGATGAATTGGATTGTTTCTTTGTCTCAAGTATATTAAAGTGCGCTCAACACAGTCTAACGTACCCTTTTCTAAATCATCATACAAGGATTGGCGCAAAATGTCCACTTTTGGAAAATCACGGCTAGGTTCAGTCAAATCAGCACTGTAGATAAGCATCTCCAGACGAGACATTCCTGGCCTCCCTAACGTATGACTTGCAATAGCCGCGAGGACTTCAGCATCGTCCACCTTATAATAATGTTCCAGCCAATAAGCCGCAAGAGGCCCATGTAATACAGCTGGATACTGTTCATCTTCAGGATAGTGAAGCAAATTCCACCGACGGGCTAAACTCAACTGATCCTTTAAAGGAATCTCTTTTGCCAAATCGTGTGCCAACCCTGCACAACGAGCTTTGAGCGGATCCAAACCATGGTGTCTTGCCATCTCTTCAGCACAATCCGCAACACCTAAAGTATGTTTAAAACGTTTCTCTGAAAGAACGCGAGTTGCTAAATTCAACACCTCTTCAACCCGTAATTCCACTATTCTCCCGCTCTCCTTTTATCTTAAGCTTGATTCTTTATTATAATCATAACGTTCTTAGATAGCAAAAATTTTAAGGAAGACCCCTAAGCATGCCAGAGGTCTCCCTTATAGTCCACAGGGTATTACATTTGTTTCGGCTTGGCCTCATTGACCGTTAATGGTCGTCCACCAAAATCCATGCCATTTAGCTCTTCAGCCATACGAGTCGCATCCGCTTCTCCGACTTCGATAAAACCAAACCCCCGAGAGCGGCCAGTTTCACGATCGGTAATAATTCGACTACTGTCAACCTGTCCATAAGTAGCAAAGAATTCACAGAGTTCGTCTGCTGTAGTATTCCATGGGAGATTACCAACATAAAGTGTTGTTGCCATATTTATAGTCACCTCTTTGAATTTATTCATTGATCGTTTTTAGTATGATCAAATTCTGGTAGAGTATACGACTTAAAAGACATTGCCTTCAGTGGTATAAAGTCCGTATTGTTGAATAAAATGACGAACTGGCTCAGGCAAAAGGTAACGAATAGGTAGCCCACGCTTAACCCGCGTTCGAATATCTGTTGAGGAAATCGCTAAAGCAGGCACTTCTAAGTAATGAATCCTCCCCTGAGTTTCCGGGTGCTCTTGCTGGACCTGAAGGAGAAAATCACTCGCATCAAACCCCGGTCGTGCTGCTCCAATAAATTCAGTCATCGTTAAAATTTCTTCCGCTTCACGCCAGGAAAAGATCTCACGAAGAGCATCTGTTCCCGTGATGAAATAAAGTTCATGTTCCGGCCAAGTGCGGCGCAAAACGCGCAACGTATCCACTGTATAGGAAGGCCCTTTTCTCTCAAGTTCGAGGGCAGAAATATCAAACGCTGGATTATCTTGAATGGCGAGTTCAATCATCTCGAAACGTAATACTGCCTCTGAGATGTCTCTTCTATCTTTATGCGGCGGCTTTCCAGACGGTATAAATAGCACTTTACTTAGATTAAACTCACTGCGGGCCATTTCTGCAGCTACCAAATGCCCATAATGAATCGGGTCAAAGGTTCCGCCCATTATTCCTAAACGGTTCACCTTGATTCCTCCTTATCTCATTTATTAGTATTTGTCCCAAATAACCAAGAAGATGATTCTATAATGATTATACCCTAAACCGATACCCAGCACCCCAAACAGTTTCCACGTATTGGGGGTTAGATGGGTCAATCTCAATTTTCTCCCGCACTCTGGCGATATGCACTGTGACCGTTGCCGAGTCTCCCAAAGCTTCTAGGCCCCAGACACGTTCGAATAATTCCTCACGCCCAAACACCCTATTAGGATTTTGAGCTAAATACAAGAGTAAGCCAAACTCTTTCTGGGCAAGACTTACTTCTTGTCCAAGAACAAAGACTCTTCTTGAATCTTTTTCTATTTTAAGCCCACGAATTGTCATAGTACTA
>PKWS01000199.1 GCA_003132105.1 Desulfosporosinus sp. | reverse complement strand
ACGTCGATTCGGTGACGCTGCGTCGTAACGTCCAGCGTGCGCTGAACCGGGGCGAATCGTACCACAAACTCCGGCGCGCAGTGGCTTACGCGTATTCTGGTCGGCTCCGTGTTAAAACGGATTTGGAACAAAATATCTGGAGCGAAAGCTCGCGGCTACTCGCTAATTGCGTCATCTACTACAATGCCTGCATCCTATCAGAGTTGCTGAAGCGCAAAGAACTTCAAGGTAATCAGGAGCAAACCAATCAAATAAAACGCGTGAGTCCAGTGAGTTGGAAGCACGTCAACTTCTATGGGGAATACAACTTTCGCGAAACCCCAAGTAGCATTGACCTCACTGAAATTGTGAATTGGGTGGAGACGTTTAACCACTGATTTACATTTCGCGGTTTTAGTCAAATTCACCCAACCTGCTATATATTAAAATTAAATATTTAATGAGTTAGCCTCATCAGAAAAGGCTTCTAGAATACGTCTATAGAATAGTAAGGATAAACCTCATAACAATAATTTTAATTACAGCTGAGGTTTAACTAGCTACTTCTATAACTTAATGAGAGTAGCCTGTGAAGAAGCGAGACGGAAGGAGGCTGACGACGAGGTGGAAGGCGATTCGTCCTTTGATGAGACCTATGAAGTAATTTTCCCACTAATCTACCGATTTGTATCCATCCGCATACCTAAGCCTGATGTGGAAGATGTATCCGCCGAAATTATCGTGAAAGTATGGCGGGGTTTGCCTGATATAGAGAAGAAAAACGCTCTTAAAGCTTGGGCTCTAAAGATTGCAACACATCAAATTGTGGATTATTACAGGACTCATAAACACGCTCCCGCAATGACTTTAGAAGAATTACCTAAGCCCCTACCTCAGGAATCCGATCAAAGTGAGACATGGGCAACCCTTTTAAGTGTTGGAGAAGCCTTGGCAAAGCTCTCCCCACAACAGGTTAATGTTATTCAACTCCGTTTAATCGAAGGCTTCAGTGCTGGAGAAGTGGCAGAGATCATAGGAACAACTCAACAGGCTGTAGACAGCCTTTTATACCGCGCGAAGAAAGGGTTTCGTAAAATCTACCAGGGCAACCCGGACAAAGGAGGAAGAGGCTGATGAAGAGGTTTATAAAGAGAATGGATCTCACATCCCTCTGGGAAGAAGATGGTGATTTGAAGCGGATGAAAGCTTTCTTCCATGCAATCACAATCAAGTCAGATTCAGAGGAGAACGAGCAAATCAAGCAGAGTATTAAGCAAAAAGCCCTTGAAAAAATGGCACAAGAAGAACGGGTAGGTTTGCCTTTGATTGGCAAGGAAGGGTTAGTTCAACGGATACGCACCAAATTACGGTCGATATTTGGGCAAAGGCAATGGAAACTCGGTATTTCGGTAGTAGGATTAGCGATGTTGGTGATCATCGGGCAAGGGGTTATGAACGGTTCATTTAATCTGCTCCCACGTATGGGTAGCAGCACAGAAAAATCAACCCAATCGATGGATATGACTCAACGGCAGCCTAACAATATTGGGGCTGGAGGTATCGAGTCCAATGGTGGAGCTCCTAATGACAGATCGGAAGCAAGAGATATAGCAGCGCCGCAATCGGCCTCTTCGAAGAGTACGGCTAACTCTTCAGCCAAGAGTGTGATCCCATCTGACCCAGCGGTTGTTCCGCCGGCTGATGCTGGGATCCCACGGAAAATCACACACGATTTAACATTAACCCTCGAAGTAGCCGCCATCAATGACTCAGTTACTCGGATTAGCAAGGAAGTTCAACAACTCGGCGGGTATGTCGTTGAATCTCAACAAAACGGGTCGGATAGTCATTCATCCGCTCATCTGACGCTAAAGATCCCAGCCGATAAGCTTAATGGGTTACGCGATTCTCTTGCCACTTGGGGCAAAATACTCGATCAACACATGCTAGCCAATGACATTACTAATCAATACTATGATTCCCAGGTTCGCCTACAAACTCTTGAGACCGAGGAAAAGCGATACCTCGAAATCTTAAACCAAGCCAAGACCGTGGATGACGTTCTAAAAGTGGAAAACGCGCTAGGCAACATTCGTCAGCAAATCGAACAGCTAAAGGGCCAACTTAAACTTTGGAACAATATAGTGGATTACTCCACTGTGAACCTTCAGCTCGTAACCCTGCAAAGTCCGAATCTCAATGTGAAGAACCCTTGGCAGCCGATCTCCTGGAGTAAAACCTGGAAAGCCACCCAGGATGCCGTGTTGAAAACCATTAGCAGTACTTGGAATGCCCTTAATTATCTGGTGGTCGGGGTGGGCTATGCACTGCCTTATCTAATCATCGGTGCCATGGGATGGGTCGCTTACTACATTTGGAAAAAAAGAAATATATGATAGAAAAACTTTACGACTACTGAAAATATCTATATACTAGAAATAAGAATAAATAAAAATATCATTAAACCTCCCTGGCACTTTTAGTAAGGTGGGGGGAGGTTTTTTATCATATATAATGGGAGGGTATTCATTTGAAGTTAACAAAACGGTCAAGGTCTGTCCTAGGGATCACTGGTATTGCAATAGGAGCCATTATTGCAGCTTACGGTATTCAGGGCTTTATTGTCCCTTCTGGATTAGGCGGAGGTGGAGTCGGCGGAATTGCCTTGCTTCTTTTCTATACATTAAAACTTCCTATAGGATTCATGACATTTTTCTTGAATATTCCATTATTTGTTCTAGGCTGGCGTGAGGTGAATAGAAAATTCGTCTTTAAGACTATATGGGGATTAGCAATATTTTCACTGTCTTTGGATCTGTTTAAAGGAGTTCAGGCTATAACCAACAATGATATTTTCCTTGGGGCACTTTATGGAGGGGTCATCTCAGGGATTTCCTCAAGCATTGTATTTCACTTCGGTGGCAGCCTAGGCGGCACTGACATCGTCTCCAAAGTCATTCAGCGGAAGTATGGAGTGCCCATGGGAACATCAGCGCTTGCCATTAATGGCGTTATTATCCTGATATCTGGGGCTATACTTGGACCTGAAGCGGCTCTTTATACGTTGGTTACGATGTTCGTGTATGGCCGCGTACTCGATCTAATACAGAGTGGAGTTCCGTTAAAATCTATTACTATTATTTCGGACCAATCCGAGACCTTAGTTGACCGAATTATGTACGACTTGGGCCGGGGTGCGACGTTTTTACAGGGAAGAGGAGCGTACTCTAAAGAACCGAAAAACGTGATTATCTGTGTTGTAAGTCTAACCGAAATAGGCAGACTAAAGCAGGCTGTGCGGGAAGTAGACCCTAAAGCCTTCATGATTGTCCAAAATGCCGGAGAAGTTTTCGGCACAGGCTTTGTTTCAAACGATTAAATTTGATACAACTCAAATACAATTCGGAGGAAATAAACGCTACTTAATTTCAGAATCCATCGTTTTGAGCTCACTCAATGTGACCAAACGATAACCGCGCTCTCGGAGAGCATCAATAATGGGTCCCAACGCTTTGACAGTTTGAGTACGATGATAACCGCCGTCGTGCATGAGGATAATAGCGCCAGGAAAAACATGTTTCATAACATTATCCATAATTTGTTTTATGCCAGGGTTACGCCAGTCTTTGCTATCCACGCTCCAGAGCGCTACGACATGGCCATTTCCTTTAATGATTTCCAGTTGACTTTTGGATAAGAACCCGCCTGGAGGTCGGTAGAAATAGGTATGGGTACCGGTTGCAGCAAAGATCTCTTTGTCTGTTTGATTCATTTCTTCAACTAAACGGCGCTGCTGATAATCATGGTTAAAACTATGGTTTCCAATTTCATGTCCTTCATTTACTAGGCGCTTTAACAAATATGGGTTGGATTGAGCCGCCTGCCCCAAAACGAAGAATGTAGCACGGACTTTCTTTTCTTTAAGAATATCCAGAACATCAGGCGTATCCGTCGGATCAGGCCCATCATCAAAGGTCAGAGCAACTACTTTTTCCTGAGTATGAGCCATATAATAAGTTCCCGGTGCTCGAACCAGAGATGGAATAGTCAAATAACTCTGAGTTATGGTGAGGATCCCTCCAACTGTGAGTAGAAACAAGAATGAAAGAACAAGCTTACGGAGAGTTAACACATAAATGCGCACAACATTCACCCCCAAATCGCTTATATATACCTATGGATGAACGCCGTGTTCCATGCATATCAACCATTATTATATACGTTCTGCGCTAAATCGCCTCAACTATGTCCACCAAAAAGGCAGTATAAAAGGCCGGTAATATGAACCAGCTCTTATGCTGCCTTAAGCAATTGTTTATTTGCCAATATTATTAGACGACTCGTGCTATAATTTTAACAATAAGGAACTCAACCAAACCTAAGAGGGCATGCTGTCTAAAAATTGATTGAATTTAATGGGAATAGGAAGTGACAAGGATGCGAATCCAAATCGGAGTGGATGGCGGAGGCAGTAAGACAGAGATTGTCGCGCTGGATCCTACGGGGCGAGTTCTTCGTTTCCTACTCAAGCCAGCGAGTAATTATCATATAATAGGGATGGAACAAGCTGTCTTTCATATTGTAGAGGGGATTGGCGATGTATTGCAGGAGGATACAGTGGAGGGGATAGGTGTCACTCTTGCAGGTATTGACACCCCGGAAGACTGGAAGATCATGGCCGGGGGCCTTAAGGGAGCGTTAATGGTGCTTGGTCAAGAAAGGGATATCCCTTTCCAGGATGTTCCTGTAGTTTTAGAGAATGATGTCTTTGGAGCGTTAATGTCCGTTCAAGGGAAATTTTCCGGGAACGTTTTGGCGGCCGGGACAGGGGCTGTTGCCTTAGGGGTTAACACTGAGGGTGAAGCTATTCGCGTGGGAGGATGGGGTCATCTCATCGGCGATGAAGGGAGCGGCTATGATATTGGACGAAAAGCGCTGGCAGCAATGGCAGCATCTTTCGATGGGTATGGCCCTAAAAGTCTATTAGAAACTACGATAATTGAACATTTAGGATTAGCGCAGGTGCGTGAAATTGGCGACTGGCTTTATCAGACTAAACGCACAAATAAAGAAGTTGCGGCTTTGGTTCCGATTGTTGCTGAAACCGCGCGGATAGGAGACCTCATCTCTAATTTGATTTTGGTTGAGGCCGGCAGGGCCTTAGGTTTATTGACGAGGGCGCTCCTACGGAAAACCGAAGGCTTAGAGGTGGGACTAGTTGGTGGAGTCGGAAATATCTGGGAACTTATTGAACCATCTTTTCTATCCACGGTTTATGAGGAGTTCCCTACCCTGCAAATAAGAAAGCCTAAATATCCCCCCTCTGTTGGATCTGCTCTCTTGAGCAAGATCAGTCAGATACGGCACATCGAATTTTAAGGAGCTGTTACATCATGAAACCCGATCGCATTTTAGATTTTCATGCCCACCTTCCAGCGAAAACGGGTATTGCTAAGCGTGTACTTCACCCGTTGGTTAAAGCATACGCCAAGGATCTAAAAGACCATTGGCGAGAAATGTACGACTTTCCTGAACCAGAGAAAAAGCAGCGTGGAATCCA
>PKWS01000417.1 GCA_003132105.1 Desulfosporosinus sp. | reverse complement strand
AGAGTATAGGGATTTTGATAAAAATATAAACAGGACTGATAACCTTTAGGTTTTCAGTCCTGTTTATATTTAAAAAGGAGGGCTTCTGCCCTCCTTTTGGTTAAAAATTAATTTGATATTGTTTTAGGTACACTATTAGAAGGCGGCCCGACGATCCCTTGGCCACTTCGGCTTTGAAAAACCGCCCAGAAGACATAATCCCCAATGTAAGGTTTGCTGGTTTTAGGATCAAGTGGAAGGGGTATGTTAACGGAGCTTGAGACTGAGTGCGTAGCCGGAGCGGGTAGCGAGATAGCAGCCTGGCCACTACGCTGAATGTAAAAAATAGTAGGGTCTCCCACATTGTCTTGCAGGACAGTCATGGGGATTACCACCGTATATTTTGTTTTATCATAGACGATATTCTCACCAAGTTTAGGCGAAGGAAGCGTGGGATCCACTTGTGGAGGATTACTTATCGGAGGCTGCGGTGTTGGATCTGGAACAGGTACTGGATCAGGAGCCGTATCAGTAGGTGGTTTGTAGGGAGCCTCATTGGCAGGCCATGTCCATGACGGATCCCGGCTCGGTAAATTCAAGAATATTTTTGCCAAAGTATTCTTTGACTTTAAAGAAGCCAACATATTTGGATGATCTGCGTCAACATTTTGTTGAATCCATACATCACTGACCCGAGTGGGTAAATCACCTTGGGCAGCGATCTCCGTTGAGATAAACTCGGCTGGGGTTAAACTGCTGGGGAGTAACCCTGATTTCTTATCAAAGGAACCGCTGATAATCCCCGAAGGCATGGTAAACTTTGATTGCACAGGGAGATCCTGAAGAGCGACTGTCATGACTTTCTTCCAGATTTGGGCAGGAAAGCTTCCCCCATGAACTTGCCGCAAATAATAGGGGCCGGGAGTAGCTGGATTTTTATTAAGGTCCGGGTTGGCGTCGTAGCCCATCCAAACAACCCCTGCGTAATTAGGCGTATATCCTGCAAACCAGGCATCCGTATTACCGGCCTTAGTGCTAAGATTATCAGGCAACGAAGAGGTACCGGTTTTACCTGCAACAGCCCAGTTTCCAATTTGGGCACTGATTCCTGTTCCGTCAGTCACTACGCTTCGTAACATATCGTTGATAATATAGGCTGTCGTTTCTTTCATTACCCGATTTTTCGTTATTTTAGGGGTAATCAAGATATTCCCCTTGGAGTCTAAGACTTTTACAACAGCATGGTTGGTGACGCTAACGCCATTGTTGGCATAAACCCCGTAAGCGGCTGTCATGTCCAGTGTGGATACAATTGGAGTACCTAAGGCCAAAGTCAAATTCCGATCTTTCTGTACTAGAGGAAGTCCAAGATTATTTTTGCCGAACGTCCAGCCGTAATCGACTCCAATGAGGTTGAGTAATTTGACGGCATAGACATTGACAGAGTCTTCAAGGGCATAACGCATGGTGATAAGGCCTTTCCAGCCTCTGTCGATTGTATCAAAATCAGTGGGCGCCCAAGATTTACCGGTGGATGTTTTATAGCTTACAGGCATATCGTCAAGAACGGTACCTGGAAAATATCCACCTTTCTCAATGGCCGGTCCATAGACAACCAATGGTTTGATCGTTGATCCGGGCATCCGTTTGGATTGCCAAGCTCGGTTCAACGTACCGGCCGTATAATCTCTGCCACCAGCCATTGCCTGAATCGCTCCGGTCGAAGGCTCAGTGACAGTCATGGCGCCTTGGATCAACTTGCTATCGATGCCCTTGGGAAAATTGGCCGGGTCAGCAAATGCAGCTTCGACAGCACCTTGGATTTTAGGATTTACCGTCGTATAAATTTGCAACCCACCGTTGTAGATTTGATCTTCGGTTAAATTATAAGTGGTTTCTAGTTCTNNATACTGTTGTTTTTTGAGCCCCACCGAGGGTTTTTTTTAGGTTCTCAACATAGGTGAAGGGAACATCTTTGGACTGATCATACTCTTGTGTGGAGATGATTCCGCCATCCCTCATCACCCCGAGGACAATAGTGCGCCGATTTTTGGCTGAATCGGGAAAAACGTAAGGATCATATTGGCTTGGGGCTTGCGGTAATCCTGCCAAAAGAGCAACCTGCTCAGGTTTTAAATCCTTAAGATCTTCGCCAAAATAGGTTTTGGCTGCAGCCTGGATCCCAAACGACGATTCGCCAAGGAAAATTTTATTTAAGTAAAACGTCAGGATCTCGTCCTTTGTGTATTCGTGTTCAAGTTGAATGGCGAGAATAGCTTCTTGGATCTTTCGAGTTAATGTTTTTGACGTTGGATTTTTGATAAAAGCATTTCTAGCGAGTTGTACGGTAATGGTACTTGCCCCTTCTTTAGCACTTCCGGAGCGAATATCGTTCAGTGCAGAGCCGAAAATCCGAATGAAATCTACTCCGATATGCTGGTAAAAGCGTTTGTCCTCAACAGCCACAAATGTTTTCTTAACAAGGTCGGGAATGTCGGAAGATTTGACAGGTTGGCGGTTTACGAGTCCATGTAATGTAGCATATTGGGCGTTGTCCATGTCATAAAGAAAGGATGTTTGTTTTTGGTCATCAAGCATTGCAGGGTCCCATTTTGGGGTGCTGTATGCAGCAATTCCAATAAAAATTAATATGCCGATTATAACAGAACTCACAATGGACAAAAGAACGATCCGTAGCTTTGAAGAGCGCTTTTTGCTCTTTGGACTTGTTGGCTTCTGGGATGATGGCATAATTTATACCTCCTATATAAGTGAAAGAATGAGGTTATTAGGAATTTTTAATTTACTAAGTAGTTTCGGGTGGGTCCCTTCTCGCCATACGGCATCTTGCCATCCTTGGCTACAGCCAAGTTTTCTTTATCCTGAATTATATCATACTTCTACAATTGTAAGGAAATGCTTAAAGGAATGAGACAAAGAAAAAAATCATATAAGTTGCTAGCTCGACTTATACACGATATAATAGAACAAATAAGTTTATGTACATATTGCCAATGGTGTGATTGAGAAGAGACTTGGCGGAGGTAACAGAGAGTCGGTGTGAGGTGCAAACCGATACCAAAAACCAAGAGGTATACCTCATGACTAGAGTTAAAAACTCTCGGATAAGCTCGTTACCGCTGATTAAGCTGGATGTCCGTTTTTAATAATATCGGCATCAATGTGGGTGGTACCGCGGAAGTTTTTTCGTCCCTCAACCTTGAGTTGGGGGATTTTGTTATTTTCGCTAATTCAAGGTCTTAGGCGATTTAATCAAATCATTATAGGGGGTTAATTGCATGGAAATTTTTAAAGAATTACAGGACCGGGGACTTGTTTATCAACATACGGATGAGGAAGCATTGCGTAGAAGATTAGCAACGGGTCCAATTACGTTATATTGCGGATTTGACCCGACTGCAGACAGTTTACATATTGGAAGCTTACTGCCCATTTTAGTCCTGAAGCGGTTCCAACTGGCTGGACATATACCCATTGCGCTGGTAGGTGGAGGAACGGGGTTAATTGGTGATCCTAGCGGTAAAGCATCGGAACGGATATTAAACCCCAAAGAAGTAGTGGAACAGTGGGCAGGTAAGATTAAAAAACAGCTTGGACATTTCTTGGATTTTGAAACCAAAGAAAGCCCAGCTATTATAGCCAATAATTATGATTGGCTAGGTTCTTTGCAAGTTATTGAATTTCTACGGGATATAGGTAAGAATTTTCCATTAGGGACCATGTTAGCCAAAGACTCGGTAGAAGCACGGATGAGTAAAGGAATATCGTATACCGAATTCAGCTATATGATTTTACAATCTTACGATTACCTAAAACTAAATGAAGTGTACGGTTGTGAGATGCAGGTGGGTGGAAGTGACCAGTGGGGCAATATCACAGCGGGAATTGATTTAATTCGACGAACTTCGGTCAATCAAGTAAAGGAAATGTATGGACTGACAATACCACTCGTCATGAAAAGTGACGGAATAAAATTCGGGAAGACAGAAGCGGGAACAGTTTGGTTAGATGCTGAAAAGACGTCTCCATATAAATTCTATCAATTCTGGATGAACACCGATGACAGGGATGTTGTCAAATTCCTTAAATTTTTTACGTTCATATCATTAGATGAGATTGCTGTATTAGCNNGAAGGGCTCAACGGACATTAGCTATAGAAGTGACGAAGCTAGTTCACGGAAAAGACGCTCTTGAACGGGCAGAAAAAATCTCAGGTGCTCTTTTCGGAGGAGGCCTTAGGAATCTGTCTGCTGCGGAAGTTGAAGAAGGGTTTAGCGAAGTGTCTTCGGCAACTATCGATAATCCTGAAATAGAGTTTGTCGATTTGTTGATTCAAGCGGGAGCTGTCACTTCTAAACGTCAAGCCAGAGAGGCAATAGAGAGCGGAGCAATCTATATAAACGATATTCGGTATACGGATGTAGAAACATCTGTTCCTCAATTAGAACGTCTAGATGGAAAGTATCTTGTCATACGCCGTGGAAAGAAAAATTATTATCTGATAAAATTTAATTAGTAACTGAGAATAACAGAGTGTCTAGCCGTCGATTAATCATCATCAGTTAGGCATTCTGAATCGCACCACTTTTGGTTTTTACTTTAGTTTTTTCCTCCGGAATACACTTAAAAACATACATTTGAAAAGTTGTTGACAAGATAGTAATCAGATGTTAATATATCTAAGTGCCGCAAAACATAAACTGAACTTTAAAGCTTTGCGGATGGGTCTGCGGATGGGTCCATGGTCTTTGAAAACTAAA
>PKWS01000274.1:869-4346 GCA_003132105.1 Desulfosporosinus sp. | reverse complement strand
GCGGAATGGAGGTTTATATGCTAAAACTATTTTATCAGGCATGATTTTATGATCATTCTCCATCTCTGTTAATTAATAACAATATGGTTTAAAGGTTGTTAAAGTCAATAAAATTTGATAGTATAGAATTATCAGAAACTTAAGAATAGACCGAATAATGAACATATTGCGTAAAGGAGAGTAGAGAAGGAATTTTGCAAGTTAGTTGTCTAAATTTAGGAGGGGGATGGCAAAATAAATGAAACAAAAATTTTACAATGTTTTGTACTACAGAGTCCTATTTGCGATTGTTGTCGGTATTTTTCTAGGCTACTTTTATCCTAAAATTGGAACAGAAATGAAACCTTTAGGTGATGGGTTCATTCAACTCATTAAAATGTTGATTGCCCCGATCATTTTTACGACAGTTGTTGTCGGTATTGCAAGTATGGGTGATATGAAAAAGGTAGGTCGAGTTGGACTAAAAGCACTTCTATATTTTGAAATAGTTTCTTCGATTGCCTTAGTAATTGGTCTTATTGTGGTTAACATTTTGCAACCAGGCGTCGGGATCAATGCCAATCCGGCGACTTTAGATTCCACATCAATTGCCAGTTACACTACGGCTGCAAAATCCTTAAGTACCGTTGGCTTTTTTATGAACATTATTCCTAATACCGTTGTTGACGCTTTTGCCAAGGGAGATATTTTACAGGTATTATTGTTCTCTATTCTTTTTGGTTTTTCATTGACAGCTTTGGGCGAAAAGGGTAAACCGCTGGTTACTTTTTTTGATCAAATATCAAAGGCTTTGTTCGGTATTGTGGGTATGATTATGAAGGTTGCCCCAATTGGTGCCTTTGGAGCGATGTCCTTCACCATTGGGAAATATGGTATTCATACTCTGGTCTCGTTGGGTAAACTAATGGCTGGAGTTTATATCACAAGTTTTCTCTTTATCTTCATTGTTATTGGACTGATAGCAAAATTTAATGGATTTAGTATTTGGAAATTCATTAAATACATAAAGGAAGAAATGTTTATCGTTTTGGGAACTTCCTCATCAGAGTCGGTTTTGCCGCGTATGATCGATAAAATGGAGAAATTGGGTTGTTCTAAATCCGTCGTTGGATTGGTTATTCCTACAGGATATTCTTTCAATTTAGATGGTACTTCTATTTACCTTACTATGGCGGCTATCTTTATTGCCCAGGCTTGTAATATACAACTAAGCATAGTACAACAAATAACGATTTTAGCAGTGCTGATGCTCACATCTAAAGGGGCAGCTGCAGTTACTGGTGGTGGTTTTATAACATTAGCCGCAACATTAGCCTCTATTAGTACAATTCCAGTGGCTGGGTTGACACTTTTACTTGGAGTTGACCGCTTTATGTCAGAGGCTCGGGCACTGACAAACTTAATTGGTAACGGTGTTGCTACTATCGTAGTATCTAAATGGGAGAAAGAGTTTGATGCCGAAAGAGCAGACCTTATCCTGAACGGAACAATATTTGAAGATTTACCGGTAGGAATGACAGAAAGCATCTAGCCGGCAATTAATTGATTATTTGGGAGCGGTGTACTATAAAAAAGTACATCGCTTTTCTCATTTTTTGAGATATTGACTTGTCCATAAAATTATCATAAAATAAAAACAAATATTGACAAACTCGGAATTTGTGGCGATGGTCGCTGATAAATTGCATATGTCGATGATGTACTAAGTGTTAAGGATTTTGCTGACGAAAGGGCAAATGAACTTGTTCAGCTAAAGCTGAACATCGGGACTTCGGTGAGGGAGTCTACCCCCACCGAAGCAGAGCATGGAACTCTCACTTATAGAAGTGGGAGTCTTGGAAATAGATAAAACTATAATAGAAGAATCTGTGGAAGGGGTTAAGGGGATGTTTACTCGTAGCCAACTGGAGAGAATGGCTGAAGAATCGAATTATGCGATCATAGGAATCAACCTATTAAATGAAATTGTGATTTGCAATCTCTCTGCAGCCAAATTACTTGGATTATCGATTGTAGAAATCTTAGGCAAAGATCTGTGGCAACTCATGCCAGACGATTCTCTTCCTCAAATCAGAGACTCTGAATCGATCGAATTTAACAATTTAAGCCCATTTGGCAACAAGATGATCATTTCCAGTCGTATGCCTTATCAAGATGGTCAAGGCCGCGTGATCGGAGCTGTGGCCTTTTTGCGGGATATGACAGAATATGAGGAATTTAAGGGTAAAGTCAACACCCTTCAAGAGGTGCACATACTTCTTACGGCTATTATTAACTCAACTCAGGATGCCATTTCTGTGGTGGATGAAAATGGACTTGGAATATTAATTAACCCTGCGTACACCCGTTTGACTGGTTTGACTGCGGAAGACGTCATAGGTAAACCCCCTACAGTGGACATTGCTGAAGGCGAAAGTATGCATATCCAGGTATTAAGAACCCGTCAATCCGTCAAAGGCGTCTCCATGAAAGTAGGACCTAAACGTAAAGAAGTGATCGTCAATGTTGCTCCAATCATCGTTTCGGGGCAGTTGCGAGGAACCGTGGGCGTACTTCAGGATATATCTGAGATTCATAAACTTTCTGAGGAATTGGAAAGGGCAAAACGATTAATTCGCCATTTGGAAGCAAAATATACCTTTAGAGATATCGTGGGTGAAAGTGAAGCCATTAAAGCGACGATTGAACAGGCGAGTCGTGCAGCAGTGACGCCAGCTACCGTTCTTTTGCGCGGGGAAAGCGGGACGGGCAAAGAACTGTTTGCTCATGCCATTCACCGCTCAAGTGAACGACAAAAGGGACAATTTATCCGAGTTAATTGTGCTACCTTAGTAGATAGCCTTTTGGAGAGCGAATTGTTTGGTTATGTCGAAGGGGCTTTTACCGGAGCCAAACGTGGTGGAAAAGTGGGCCTTTTTGAAGAAGCAAACGGGGGAACTATTTTTCTCGATGAGATTGGAGAAATCAGTCAAAACCTTCAAGCTAAGCTCTTACGCGTTCTTCAAGAACGGGAAATCGTAAAAGTTGGAGATAACCGTTCGTTTAGCGTGGATGTTCGGGTCATTGCAGCTACGAATGCAAATTTGGAAGCGGAATTACGAGCTGGTAAATTTCGTGAAGATTTGTATTATCGGCTAAACGTGATACCCATCATAATTCCGCCCTTAAGACAGCGACGAAACGATATTCCCTTACTTGTCCACCATCTCATTGGGAGTTTTAATCAGGAATACGGTCGGTGTGTCGAGCGGATAAGTGATGATGCATTACAAATTTTGATGGGGTATCACTGGCCGGGAAATGTTCGTGAATTAGAAAACATTTTGGGTCGAGCTATTATTAACATGCGAATCGGTGAAACGGTTGTGGAAAAACATCATCTTCCGGTTTTGACCCTTCCTATTGCCAATTATCGAGAGGAACATATTGTTGAGCTGGCAGAATCTGCTAAGCCCCTGGAAGAAGGCGGATTTGATG
>PKWS01000274.1:0-852 GCA_003132105.1 Desulfosporosinus sp. | reverse complement strand
AGAACTAAGAACAGAGAACAGAGTGATTTAAACATGCTTGCAAATTTTTGCAAGCATGTTTTTGCGCTCTATGAAAAATACTGCATTATTTAATTTCTTGCCGATGATAAATTGTGTGTCGAATTGTTTGATTCTACGAAGTACTTAGGAGGATAAATTGCTAAACACCAGATGATTTCAATGTAAAATAGATTTTCACTCTAAACTGACAATTTATGAAGATATGGCACTCTTATTGCATTACTATTAAGTGTGGATGTTAGGGACATAATTATCTAGAGAAGACTAAGGAGATGTATATATGAAAATTTTTGATTACTTAGAGAAGTACGATTACGAACAGCTGGTAATTTGTCAGGATCGGACATCGGGCTTGAAAGCCATCATATGTATTCATGATACGACATTAGGACCAGCACTAGGCGGAACCCGGATGTGGAATTATGAATCTGAAGAAGATGCAATTCTTGATGCCTTACGGCTAGCTAAGGGGATGACGTATAAAAATGCGGCGGCAGGTCTCAATCTTGGCGGTGGAAAAACAGTAATCATGGGTGATTCTCGTACACAAAAAAGCGAAGAATTATTTCGTGCCTTCGGACGGTATGTTCAATCCTTGAATGGACGTTATATCACGGCTGAAGATGTTGGAACAACCGTTCGAGATATGGATTGGGTGCATCTGGAGACAGAGTTTGTGACAGGAGTGTCCTCTTCTTATGGCGCTTCCGGGGATCCTTCCCCTATGACGGCTCGTGGGGTATGGCGGGGTATGAAAGCAGCCGCAAAGGAAGCCTTCGGCAGCGACTCTTTGAATGGAAAAACGATTGCTATTCAAGGATTGGGACATGT
>PKWS01000366.1:2135-3604 GCA_003132105.1 Desulfosporosinus sp. | reverse complement strand
AGCAGGGCGGAACACAAGGATGTGTTCCGCCGGCCATGCGACAAGGACGTTGCATTGGCCGGGCACCCTGCCCGCATGCACTAAGGTTTAAAGCCCTAGTTTGGCACGACTAACGGATGGCAGAGGACGTGTCTCTCGGACCCTCCCTAGGACGTGTCTCGCGGATCATCTCAAGAGAAAAATGCGTAAAATCAGGGAGAACAAGGTCTGCTCGTGTTAGGTTTTGCACTGTTGCAGCGGCAGGATTAGGAATGCCAATGCACCACAGCCCTGCTGCTTTGGCAGATTGAACCCCTACTTCAGCGTCTTCAAAAACTACCCCTTCGAGCGGGGAAATATTTAATCGTTCTGCCGTTAGGCGGTACGGCTCGGGGTCCGGCTTGCCATGTCGAACGTCTTCACCACAAATCGTTATATCAAATGCATCCAAAAGACCTATTCGTTTGATAACCATTTCAACCCTTGGGCGGGACCCAGAAGAGGTTAAGGCTAATAGGTAACCCTGCGCCTGTAAAGAATTAATGGCTTCAAGGACACCGGGCATGGGCTGGATTAATTCTTCGTTCATCATGTCGGCGAAAAGAGCTTGCTTTCTTTGAATCATCTCTGGTAAAGAAACAGTTATTTTTAATTCCTGCTTAATCCGTTCCAAAATATCATTTTCTCGAAGCCCTGAGGAATTTAACCGGAGGTCTTCGGAAAGGGCATCAAAGGAATGACCATAATCCATACAGATTTGACGTTCCGCAGCTTTATGGATTGTCTCTAAGTCAATAATAAGTTCATCTAGATCAAAAATAGCGGCTCGAATCATTTATATTGTGCTCCTTTCGGTGATACTATAAGAACTTGGAGTTTATGGTTGGGTTCCTCAAAGTGTAACACCCATAAGACTAAAACGCTAGACAACGTACCATCAGCTAGATCAGATAAAAATGCAAGTTATATCTTAGAAAAGTAAGGGTTATCGTATTGTGGGTTTGACACCATAAGCTTGGTGTATATTTGTCCACATTTTAAGGAGCATAATGATGGATGGAAACGTTTCATATTGATCTACAGGGTATAAAAGTGATTCATAAAAAAAAGCCACAAGAGGGAGTCAAGGAAGGGTTTGAGCTCTTTGTACTGGGTCTTGATGAATGGGATAAAGTTCCGCCTATTTTGTCTGCCCAAATTCAGCCATCTGATTGGCTGGAACGCCTGCGTGAGCGTGAAGCAAACGAGTCGGAGAAGAAAGCTAGAGAAGGATCTTTACTTTTTCGACCCCATTTTGATCGATTAAATGTGAATGCTCATTATGTATGTTTTCGAGATATTGATGAACAAAAGAACGAACGCCCGATTCGTTTCTTTCTAACCTCTAACATTTTTGTTTTGTTGGGATGGAGCGGGATTACGCAAGAGCATCTGAACGAATGGAGCCAAAGCGGCACTCTCACAACTCCTCTGGATTTGGCATGCGCTTT
>PKWS01000366.1:1228-2070 GCA_003132105.1 Desulfosporosinus sp. | reverse complement strand
GATCTCCAAGAGCAATTAATATTGGAATTGACGCAAGCTACGCTTGCCGTTTTCCAAACGCATGAAATGCTTGAGAGCTTAAGGGAAGCATATCAGGCGGCAGTCGATAATCGAGCCAATGAGATTATGAAGGTACTGACAATGGTAGCGACCATTATATTACCACTTACTTTGGTAACCGGTTTCTTTGGAATGAATTTTGATTTCATGCCATTTGTTCAACACCCCTATGGTATCTCGGTATTTTATGGTTTATCGTTTATCATCTTCCTAGTAGTTATGATATACTTTAAGATGAGAAAGTGGTTAGAATAACAGATTCTCTTGTTTTTTTGTTTAAACAATTATATAATATATGAGTTATTATAAGGCGGAATTTTTTGGAGGGTGCACATTGGATAAGCTACTAGAAAAGTTAAAAGAATACTTAAAAATGGAAACTGAAATCCCTTTTGAGGAGTTTTCGGAGTATTATCGCAATCTGATTGACGAACTGAACCAAACATTTAATGACCTTGATAGGAAAAATCGTCTAAAAGCTCTTTATATTTGTTCGATAGTACAATCCAACGCAGATGCTAGAGCAAAAGAGAGTAAAGCCACTGCAAAAACGTTTAAAAAGATAAGCGCTAAATGTGCTTTTTGGACCGATGCAATTAAGTTTAATCTGGGAAAAGACGGGATGTCCCCACAGGAGATTGAACAAGCAACGGAAGAAATTAACACCAGTATCTAAGTAACTCCAAACTCATAGAATGAGGACATCAAGCCTTAACGGTTTTGATGTTTCTTTTTTTGTACTAGTCAGAAAGTATAACTTAAGGTTATATACTTTCCTGCAG
>PKWS01000366.1:0-1220 GCA_003132105.1 Desulfosporosinus sp. | reverse complement strand
CAGGTTTTCTTTATACTAGTCAAAATACTGTTTTATTATTGAAACATTTTAACCCTCATTATCGTAATAGAAGTGTAGACAAAAATCCAACAAGAAATGAGGAAATGAACATGATAGAAAAAATATACCGTTCGAGACGAGAAAAGATGATCGGAGGGGTTTGTGGAGGACTTGCTGACTATTTCAGTGTCGATGTCACCTTGGTGCGGCTAATTGTGTTAGTTGCTGGATTTGCCTGGGGTGTAGGTTTCTTGGCTTACTTGGCTGCTTGGGTAGTTATTCCAGAGAATCCTGCAGAACAAGGTGGGCAGACAGAGCATCATAACCGTGATGTAGGGGAGGTCGTTAAGGGAATGGTCGCAGATGTAAAAGATGCAACTACAGGTCCTTATTTGCAGGAGAAGCATGAGATGCACGTAAATCATGAGAATCGCTCGAAAATAGCCGGTGGGATATTAGTGACATTAGGGGTACTTTTCCTTCTTGAACGTTTTCTCCCATATTGGTTTGATATGGGCAAAATGTGGCCTCTTCTTCTTATCTTCATAGGCTTCGCAATTATTTATCGGGGGGGAAGAAAATGAGAAAGGTTTTTGACTCCATTAGCCGTGGGCTACTTCTGATTACAATTGGGGTTATCTTTTTCCTGCTTAACTATAATATATTATCTTGGAATTTTTGGTATAATGTCGTTGATCTATGGCCCCTAATCCTCATCTTGGCAGGGATAGGGTTGTTGTTTAGCCGAAGGATTCCACTCAGTGCTGTTTTGGTGGTGTTTCTCCTGAGCATGGTTGGTTACTCCATGGTTATGGGAGATAAGCCTTTACCTAGTCAAATGAATAACTTTTTTCATACTGGTGTAACACAAACTAAGCCCATAAATGTACCTTTGCCTCCGAACGTGAAGAAAGCACATGTCAAACTTAACTTGGGAGGGGCTCAGGTGGCTGTCAGGGCCCTCGATTCAGGGGCCAGCGAAGCTCAACTTATGACAGGGAATTATCAAGGCATAAATCAGGATTACACAGGTGGATCTGGCGGATCAGGTTTAAAGACCCAGCAGTCCGGAGACACCCTCAACGTTACATTGTCGTCCACTTCAACTGGGAGAAATATGGATAATATTAATCGAAGTGATGTAGAGATTAACTTATCAAATAAGGTACACTATGACTTAGATATGTCGGCAGGAGCGATTGACGGTACTATAGATTTAA
>PKWS01000063.1:2460-4389 GCA_003132105.1 Desulfosporosinus sp. | reverse complement strand
ATAGCAGATTCGTTTGCATCAGCGTATTGCTTGGCAAACTCCTCACTCATTTGGCTTTTTATTTTACTGTAGATCAGTCCATGCTGGGAGGTAATTTTTGCTGTCGTATAACCAGTTGTACCTTGTAGAATACGATCAGCCTCAATGACTGCTGTTTTTATCCCTTCTTTATTAAGCATGTAGGCACAGGAAATACCGGTAATACCACCTCCAATAATTGCAATATCAACTTTTAAATCCTCATTTAAAGTTGGATACTTAGTTTGGAGCGTTGAAGCCATCCAATAAGACTGGGGTGGCTCTTTAAAGTTCTTTTGTTCTTTCATATTCATGTGATTTCCTCCTGCGTTTAAGAGTTACTATAAAATAAAGTATTTGTATAATGGTTATTTTTTATGTGCTAAATTCCAGTATTGTGCAATTCTCATTGATATTTTTGCGATTGTCTAATATACTAATTATGTTGTTTTTTAGTAAGAGATTATGGTTATGAAAGGTGGTGCTTTCATGCATTCACTTTGGCAAGGCAAGGCACCCATTTATGAAGCACTCAAAAAATATAAATCTATGCGGGTAGTACCGTTTGACGTGCCGGGACATAAGCAAGGCAGAGGAAACCCCCAGCTCACGGAATTTTTGGGTCAGAAATGCCTTTCAGTGGATGTCAATTCTATGAAGCCACTCGATAATCTTATCCATCCCGTCTCCGTAATCAAGGAGGCGGAGGAGTTGGCCGCAGATGCTTTCGGCGCACAACACGCCTTTTTCATGGTCAACGGCACCACGGCAGCTGTTCAAGCTATGATTATGAGCGTGTGCAAACAGGGCGATAAAATCATCATGCCCCGTAATGTCCACAGGAGTGCCATTAACGCACTTATTATCAGTGGAGCAATTCCTGTTTATGTTAATCCCGGCGTTAATAAACTGTTAGGGATACCCTTAGGCATGTCTGTTGCCGATGTGAAAAAAGCCATCGAGGAAAACCCGGATGCCAAAGCAATTTTTGTCAATAATCCTACGTACTATGGTATTTGTTCCGATTTAAGGTCCATTACGAAGCTTGCCCATCGCCATAATATGGCTGTCCTTGTAGATGAGGCGCATGGTACCCACTTCTACTTCGGAGCAAATATGCCCGTCAGTGCGATGGCAGCAGGAGCCGATATGTCGGCAGTCAGCATGCATAAAACAGGCGGATCGCTAACCCAAAGTTCATTTTTGTTGAAAAGTGATCGTCTTAGCACAGGTCATGTGCGGCAAACGATTAACTTGACACAGACAACCAGCGGTTCCTATCTGCTGTTGTCTTCTCTGGATATTTCTAGACGCAACCTTGCTTTGGATGGCAGGCGCATCTTCGAAAAGGTGTCTTCTCTTGCCCACTATGCACGGGAAGAAATCAACAAAATCGGCGGTTACTACGCTTTTTCCACAGAACTCATTAATGGAGATTCGGTGTTTGATTTTGACCACACCAAGCTTTCTGTCTATACTAGAGAAATAGGGCTGGCAGGAATTGAGGTTTATGACATTCTCCGTGATGATTACGGAATTCAGATTGAGTTAGGTGATATAGGCAATATATTGGCCATCATTTCCGTGGGGGATCGCGAGCTGGCCTTGGAACGTCTTGTGTCTTCTCTGTCTGAAATAAAAAGACTTTATATGAAGGATAAAACGGGAATGCTTGATCATGAGTATATTAATCCAGATGTGGTGATGACGCCTCAGAAAGCTTTCTACTCCGATCAGCGCTCTGTCGCAATCACAGACAGCACCGGGTATATAAGCGGAGAATTTGTTATGAGTTACCCACCGGGTATTCCCATTTTGGCGCCGGGAGAACGGATAACAGAGGAAATTATTGATTATATAGCCTATGCCAAGGCCAAGGGCTGTTTCCTTATAGGCACAGAAGATATGGCC
>PKWS01000063.1:0-2416 GCA_003132105.1 Desulfosporosinus sp. | reverse complement strand
AATTTTTTTACCCTCGACGGTTTGATGATGGTCACTGAAAAGGACGAGTTTATCTATCATGATATGATTGTTCATGTGCCTATGGCTACCAACCCTAAGATTAAGAATGTATTGGTCATTGGTGCAGGCGACGGCGGAACAGTAAGAGAGCTCACACGCTACAGCACGATTGAACACATTGACATGGTGGAAATCGATGAAATGGTTGTGGATGTGTGCCGAGAATATTTGCCCCAGACTGCCTGCAAGCTGGATGATCCAAGAGTGCAGTTATATTTTGAGGACGGACTGAAATTTGTCCGCTCCAAGGAAAACGCCTATGATCTGATCATTGTCGATTCTACCGACCCCTTCGGACCAGGAGAAGGGCTGTTTACAAGGGAGTTTTACGGTAATTGCTTTAAGGCACTAAAGGAAGACGGCATTCTCGTCAATCAGCACGAAAGCCCCTATTATGAGGAGTATGCTAAGTCCATGCAAAGAGCACACAAGCGGATTCAAGAATTTTTCCCAGTTTGCAGAGTTTATCAGGCTCACATTCCAACCTATCCGTCCGGTCACTGGCTGTTTGGTTTTGCCTCAAAAAAGTACGATCCACTGACTGACATAGACGAGCAAGCGTGGAACAGTCTGGGACTGAAAACAAAGTATTATAACACTGAAATTCATAAAGGGTGCTTTGCTCTGCCTAACTACGTTAAGGAGCTTTTAGTAAGTGCAGAGGAATAAATGGTGGAGGCACTCTTAGACGGAGATCCTTTCGTTCGAGTGCAACTCTGTCTTTAGTATGCACAATACCAGCCGTTTGGAGGCGTATTTAGGTGGAAGGAAACGTTGTTGCGGCAACAGAACAAATCATGAAATTTCTTGCCATTCTCATAGTGAGTGGAATTATATGTATCAAACTTAGTGAAAAGCTGCGGATGCCCGATACCGTTTTGTTTATTCTTATGGGTGTGATCCTTGGACCCGAAATGATTGGTTTGGTAAACCTGAAGGATTTTCCGATAGCGAACCAATTTGTGCTGACCTTTGGAGCAGCCTATATTTTGTATGATGGCGGTCGCGAAATTCAACTAAAAGTACTTAATAAAGTAAAAGTTTCGGTTTTCCTCTTATCGACGCTCGGGGTTATCTTGTCGGCGGTTATCATTGGTTTTTTTGCCCAAAAGATACTGGGCATAAACTTTATCTATGCCTTGCTGTTAGGGTCTGTCATTGCTTCAACTGATCCGTCTGTCTTAATTCCCTTATTTAAGAATATGAAAATTAGTCCCAAACTCAAGCAAACTATAATTTCTGAGTCAGCCTTTAATGATGCAGCGAGTGCTATCATGACGTTTGCAATTTTAAGTTTTTTGATGGGCAACTCTTTTTCTTTAGCAAATAACCTTTTAGAACTCGTGAAGACGGCTAGCGGTGGTATCATCGTCGGAATCGTAATTGGGTATTTGGCAACCTTATTGGTCTCGGAAAGTCAACACGGACATTTTAGCGGTCATTCCGGTGAGATTGCTGTGGCGAGCGTCTTAGGGGCCTATCTGGTTGCCAATTACTTTGGATTTAGTGGCTTTATGGCAGTTTTCGTTGTCGGAATAGTCGAAGGGAATATCTCTTTATTTAATCTATCAATTGAAGAAGAAGCATACAGGCTGCATGTCAGTTTTAAAGAGGTTCTGATCACGATTCTTAGAATTATGATTTTTGTCCTATTAGGAACTCAGGTTGAATTTAATCTGCTAGGACAATACTGGAGAAGTGCTATATTCGTTGTCTTATTACTCGTGTTTGTTGCTAGACCTATTTCAGTATTTTTGTCGGTAAGCTTCGACCGAAAAGCCGCTTGGAGTTTTCGAGAAATTCTCTTTCTGATGTGGACTAGAGAAACCGGGGTTATTCCAGCTGCCCTGGCAGGAATTCTAGTGTCTATGCAGGTCCCAAATGCTAAGGTCATTTCTGCCGTGACGTTAATGGCCATTATAATCACATTAAGCTTTCAGGCCAGCACGGCAAAGTATGTTGCCAAGCGATTGAAGTTAATGCAAGAATGAAATGATTCAGTGTGTTTTAAGAAGCAAAAACAAATAGACAAACAAATNNAACCCTCCTAGCTATAAAAGGAATGAAATTCCAGATTTATGGAAATATTAAGGGGTGTCCGTAACTTTTTTGGAAATAATATTTGAAAAGACGTGCTTAGAGATTGACCCAACTGAAATATGACTTAAACCAGGTCATATACTCTAGTATGGAGGGATGCCAGTGGAACATTCCGTGCAATTAGGAACGCAAGATTACCGGGAGAGTATCTGTGAATGCTTACGCGAACTGCGTGAACAAGAGCAACTTCCTTTACAAGTCGTTGAACTGCGGCAGGGAAAACGCTGGCTTATTCAGTGCAAGTTCCATGACCCTT
>PKWS01000025.1:3015-3893 GCA_003132105.1 Desulfosporosinus sp. | reverse complement strand
ATATGTTCCACGACCCTGATCAAAGAGTTCTTTAATTTTATTGCGGTAATCTTTCACAGCCTTATTCTTGTTTTCTTTTCGGTTCAGGTAGGCGTGGTAGCCGGACAAGGATACTTTCAACATTTTGGCCCACTTCGCCGCGGCATATTCTGGATGCTCTTCTATAAAGGCGTATTTTATACCTGCCTTTATTTTTGGTTCTTTGGAGTGATACGATAAAAGTGCAGTCTGAAATCGCAAGGAAATGATAAAATACATTTCTATAAGGAGCGATGGACAGATGGCAAATAAATACAATGCAGAAGAGCGAGCCGAGGCACTTAAACTGGCGGATGAAATAGGTGCATCGGCAGCGGCGCAGAGACTGGGAATGAATGCAGACACCATATATGGATGGCGGAATAGAGCGAAGAATAAAGGTGCCGTATTAAACAACGCAGGACAGCCGATGAGTGAGGACGAATTACGGGCCGAAAATACCAGGTTAGGCAAAGAACTTAGGGAAGCCAGAGAAGAAGTCCAAATATTACAGGATGCGCTGGGTTTTTTCGTAAAGCGCCAGAAGAAGTAAGCAAAAGTAAGCTGATTGACTACATCAAGCAACAGCGGGAACGCTGTTCGGTTGCCGCATTGTGTCGAGTACTCGGAGTAAGTGAATCCGGTTACTACAAGCACTTACGGAATGCAGACCGGCCTTACAAGAATGCCGTTCTTCTGGCGCAAATCTACGAGCTAATAACAGAAGACCCAGAGAATGCGAATTATGGCGTCCGGCGCATCTTCCAATATTTAAGAAATAATAAAGGCTACAAAGGCAGCTATAGCACGATTTATCGTATATGCCAAGAGAACAACTTGATGATCAAATACAAACACCG
>PKWS01000025.1:0-2970 GCA_003132105.1 Desulfosporosinus sp. | reverse complement strand
CGGGGTTTCAAAATGGATACTAACATGCGAGCCGAACTTTGCGTAGAGGCATTTGAACGAGCCTGCGGAAGTGATGGTGCAGGTGGCATGATTCTCCACAGTGATCGTGGCAGTCAATTTACGAGTTACGCATTCAGGGAAGCTTTAAAAAGACATANNGCAATTCAAAGTATGAGTGGTGTAGGTCGCTGTTACGACAATGCCAGGATGGAAAGCTTCTTCGCCACACTGAAAAAAGAGAAACTGTATCAGATGGATACGACCAAGATGACGGTGGCAGAGGTCAAGACGGTTATTTTTCGCTACATCCACTATTATAACCTTAGACGAATCTACAGCACTAACAACGGCTGGCCGCCAGAAGTTTATCGGCAGATGTATTTTGAATCACTGATGGCGGCTTAACTTGCTTCTGGTTGGCTTGAAACCATTACACTCTGCTTAGGACGATAATTCCCTACAATTTATATTTAGGCTACCGACTCACAATGCAGATGTTAATATATGATTATCAAATTCCTTGCACTTTTTTACTGAACTAATCTTGACAACTCCATAGGAACACTCTCTGGAGCAATATGTTATTCTGTCTTTCGCCTTGGGCTTATACTTTTCCCCGCAGTGCTTACATACATATACTTTCATCATTATCTCTCTCTTCTATATTTGGATATAAAAAAGAGAGGTGGCAGTTGTTCCCTGCAAATCCTCTCGAAAAATAACTTTATTTATCAACTCACTCCCCCTTGCCTGTCCTGCTCTTATGACACGAAGGGCACAGTCCCATTAAGTTACTCTTAACCAGTCTTAACTCAGGATACTCTCTTACCTTCTTGATGTGATGCACTTCTGTTGAAGGTGTTATCTCTTGTCTTTCTTTCTCTAAGCAATCATGACACAAAGGATTCTCCCTAAGAACTATCTTTCTTAACTTTTCCCATGTACTGTCATATCCTCGTTGTCTTGCGCTACCTCGATACTTATCACGTTCATTGGCTACATATATATGTTCTTCACAATATCCCTTTATATCTCTGGTTAATTCATGACAACCTATCTGTTTACATTGTCGCAATGCTCTTATTGGCATTATAATTACCTCTTTTATAACAATTTTAATCTACATACAAAAAGCACCCTAATTAAGAGTGCTTCAAACCTATTTTTGGGCTAAAAGAAAAGAGCCTTTCGGTTCTCACTTACCTAATTCTTTTAACTTGTCGAGACCCTTTTTAAGAATCGTCGCAAGTCTGCATTCGTATTCAATGTATCCCTCTTTGTCTAATAATTCCAAAATACTCTCTGACTTTTCTCTTCCAAACTTTTGTTCGAAAATGTCAATACCAATTTCCTTGTCACCTTTGTTCTGTTTATCCTTAAGCATTCCTAAAATTCTTAATTCAGTTTCATTTAGATCCATTTTATCTTCACACCTCCCTTCTGCCTTACATTTCAACAAAAGAAAACTATTTCCTGCCCATTTTTGGAATTATTTCCATACTTCCAAAAATATAAAGGAAAATCCCTACCGTTTGTCAAATTAGTATATCTTAGCCACTTGGCACAAGTAGGGAGATGGAACATTATAAACTTTAAATATCTTTTCAAAGATGAAGAAACAAAGTTAAGTCACTTTAAATTACAAGTCAAGGCTCTTAGATCAAAATACGAATTATTAAATAATGAAGATCTAAAGCTACAGCAGTCTAAATTAGAAATTGACATCGATGTCCTTAAAAACGACAATATGCTCCAAATTGCTGTACCCTTATTTGCTTTGTTCCCAATCGTTATGATTAATCTTGTTGCTGGATATAGAGATTCAGTTCAAAGCACTCTCCAGACAAATATGAAAGCAATTGATATTAAATTGTCCGAAAAACTTACTAAACTTGATTTAGATAAACTAATCAGTCAAGTTAAATCAAGTTCAGAGATTGTACATAATTTTGATAATGATATTTTATATTTATTCTACAGATATAGTCTCATTCTAATAGCCACGCTTATAATTTGTCTAGTACTTCCAGAGGCAATCAGATTATCTAAAATCAGAAAATTGTCCAAACAGTTATACGTGATTAATAATCTTATCGAAGAACGTACTGCTCTAAATAGCAATTGGCAACTATGGAAGTAAATGAGCGTTCCAAATGAAAACGCTCCAATCACACATATGTTTCCCAGTGTTACCTCTTATTAACCTGTATAGTAGAAACAGCCCAAAACCCTATACCAATGCTATCAGCTTCATCTTCTGAACAATCAAAACCATATGTATTCTTAACAAATAATTGCGTATTAAGTTTTTGTTCTTCTCTTTTTCTACCTTTGATTCCACAACAACTTTTCCATTCACTGGGTTTAACTATGCAAAATCCTATATCTATCTGAAAGAAATAAGCCATTAATATACCTTGAAATTGTGAGAGCTGTTTAAAGACAGCCGGATTATTTTGTTGTTGCGTATCTTCTATTACTATGAAATCAGGACTTATTATTTTGATCAACTCTATTATTTTATCGTTCATCAATTTCATGCGCTCTGTTGAGTTCTTATTATTAACTTCTAACTTCCCATATGTAAGAAGCTTTTTGTCTTCAAATATTGAATACCCAGATATTTTTGTTGCTTGGTCTAAGCATAATATCTTAATCATTACTCCAGCACATTCCTGATAAAGAAACTAATTGTTCCATCTGAATAACCACTTACTGTACCAACCTTCTGACTGTGAGTATAGTAAATAATATTGTCATCAATCCCGTAAATTCTATTAAATATCTGATCAATAGTTGCCTTGTCACAATTGTTTTGGTCAAAACTTTCCTTAGCCACATAGTTCACGAATAACTCTATCGGTTTAGTAAAATCTACGTCATCCCAATAATCCAATTCAGGAACATCATCAATCGGAAAATCACTAATCCAATTCATGTATTGAGGTGTTTTAAATGTCTTACCGCCTA
>PKWS01000190.1:609-4226 GCA_003132105.1 Desulfosporosinus sp. | reverse complement strand
TCCAGAATTACTTTTAAATCGTTTTCTTCAATCCCAGTGATAGTCGCAATCTTATCTAAGGTCATTGGAATTGAAGAGAATTTACCGCCTACTAAAGCTTCGCTTTCCGTATAAAGTCGATGCAGAATTGCCATAAGGTCTTCAGTGATTGGCGCACCTTCTGGAGTCTTGCTTAAACGTTCTGCCAGTGCATGGTATATCTCTTCTTTAGCATTTATAATATGTCCCAATTTCTTTATCCCCCTTTAACGCTTTAGCTGTCCTCTTTCTAAGTTCGAGCTTTTAGATTTTGATCGCCTCAGCATAAGCCTCATGGATAGCGTCTAGGGCTTTGCGAGGTTTTGCAGCATCCCCAATGATACTTAAAAACTCTATCTGTCCTTGCATGGCATGATAAAGTTCATTATTAGAACGGGAACCTACAGCTAAGATTACAGTATCAGCTGGTATTACCTTTTGTATTCCAGCGTTCTCCACCAGAACACCGTCTGAGCGAACTTCGAGTACTTTAGTTTCATCTATGCAGTTAACCTTGTAACGTTTCAAATCTGCCAGCATGGACCAACGAGTACTAGGACCGATATCGCGTCCAATTCCTTTGGCCATCTCTAAAACAATAATCTTTTTACTTCCTTGTGTCAACAAACGATAGAGTTCCTTTTCAGTTTCTGCGTGCTGTAGCATGAGAAACCGTAAGGTATCATTATCTAGAGTGCCGCATTCCGCTAGAAGCAAAGCGGTATCAACTCCCACAGCTCCGCCACCAACGATAATCACGTTTTCCCCTGTTTTGCTGCGGCCTGTTAAAACGTCCCAAGCCTGTAGGACCTCTACTCCTGCTTCAATTGGAATAGGTGGGGAAATGGGATGGGCCCCAGTTGCAATAACTACCCGAGTGAACTTCCCTTCCTGCACAGTCGACAAAACGGTCTCAGGAGTTGCCGTTATATTATACTCAATTGTTACTCCCAGTTCCAGACAAGTATTAGTTAAGTAGGTTCCAAGATTTAGGAAATCCTGACGACCGGGAGGGATTGCAGCTAGATTCAATTGTCCTCCTGACTGACCACTTTCTTCCCAAATTGTCACCTTATGTCCTCGGCCTGTGGCTACCCGAGCAAATTCCATCCCGGCTGGCCCTGCGCCAATCACTAAAATTCGTTGAGGTTCTACTATTTGTCTACTTGATGCTAATTCAGCCTCTCGGCCTGCCTCCGCATTAACCAGACAGCTTGTCGGTTTCATCCGAAACACGTAATCCAAACATCCTTGATTACATCCGATACATGGACGAATTCTTTCAGGATGACCAACCATAGCTTTATTAGGTAGTTCTGGATCAGCGAGAAGAGGCCGAGCCATCCCGATAAAGTCTGCTTTACCCTCTTGTAGGATTTCCTCTGCCAGACCAGGAGTGTTAATCCGGTTGCACGCTATGACAGGAATAGAAACAGCCTGTTTGATTCCCGAGGCCAAGTAAGCATAGGCTCCAGGGGGAACATTCATGGTAAGTTGAGGGACTGGGGTTTCATGCCACCCGCCAGTTACATTAATGGCGTTCACCCCAGCTTTCTCCAGGGCTTGACAAAAGACTCGGGACTCTGTGTTAGTGTGACTACCAGGCATAAAGTCATTCCCGGCTACCCGAACAATGATAGGATAATCCGGACCAACTGCCACACGTACTGCCTCTACCACTTCAAGTCCGAATGTCATGCGGGCCTCAAGGTCTCCACCATAACGGTCTGTACGCTGATTAGTAAGTGGGGAGAGGAATTGGGAAATGAGGTATCCAGCACTGGCTAGAATCTCAACCCCATCAAACCCTGCTGTTTGAGATCGTTTAGCGGCATTAGTGAATGAGGCAATGATATCAACTATTTTTTCTTCAGTAAGCTCCACAGGGGTCTGACCCGTGAGTCTGGAAGGGATTGGAGATGGAGCCACAGATGGTTGTCCGGTCAAGGCGTACCTCCCCGCTTGGTAAAGCTGGGGCACGATTTTGGCACCTTCTGCATGCACTGCATCCACCAAACGACGCAGACCAGGAATAAAGCGATCATCATCTAGTTGAGTCATACTGAAGGCATTTCCAATTCGGTCGATGCCACACCCACCGACTATGATAAGGCCAACCCCACCGCGCGCACGAGCGCGATAAAACTCCACGAGTTGGTCATTGACTTCTCCTTTGGGACTGTACCCTAAATGTATAGGAGTCATCACCAGACGGTTACGAAGCTGAAGTGTACCTATTTGAGCAGGAGAAAAAAGAATTGACATAAAAAATCCTCCTTATAAGTTTTCTAAATCTCGTTTTATTAGATTTTGTCCACTCGACACCGGACATAACGGTGTAGCGGAGTTCCAGCGATTGGGTCGCGATGGGTGTTCTTTGTCAATTGGTTGACGTTATTGAATATTCTATTAATTTAAAATAAAAAAAATATAATCCCCACTCCCCCCTGGTTATCAGTGCCACTATATCAGTATTTGTTTTGTAGTAGTCAGAAAGTATAAGTGCAACCAAAGACTTCCACCGGCGCCTGAAGGCCTGGCGCAAGTCAGATTTTCTTTATACTTTAAGCTTGGAAAAGTTTTTCAAGAACTCTTTCAAATGTGGCGAACTCTTCGTCTGAAAAACGACCTTTGATTTCCTGATTAAGTTTTTCTGCTAGGCAAGTTATCTCTCCAATATTCTGTTTAGCTTTTTCCTTTAAAAAGACTAGAAGTGAACGCCTGTCTTCTGGGTCGTCTCTCCTCTCGAGCAAATCCTGTCGTTCTAGCCTATCTAGGATGGACGTCAGGGTTGACCCATCCATCTCTAAACTTTTAGCAAGGTCTTTAAACTTTACTCCATCATTTTCCCACACTGCACTCAATACATAGAATTGAGCAGGAGTAATGCCGTACTGCAAAAAGCTGCTTTCGTAATAACGATGGACTTTTCTCATCACTCGACTGAGTTTATAACAGACATACTTTGACGGCTTACTGTTGTTTGTCTTCATTTCATCCAAAATCGCACCTCTTATACCATTCGATGGTATACAATTTGTTGGTGTACAAACAAGTATAATTCAATTTCTTATTTGTGGCAATATGAACTTACCATAAATAACTAAAAAAATTTTCAGAGTCGTCAAAACCTTTACGGACAGCTCAAAAAGCTGCTGTCCATTTATTCTGCTCAAAATCTCCCCATGTGTTCTTGCATCAAAGAACTTAAGTGGCAAGAGTGAAAGCTTCTCATCCACTTCCTTACTATTGTAAACCGTTTTTTGGGCGACTCCAGCCATAATATATTGTTGCAGATAACTAAACGCCGCACTAATAAGATATAACCCTAAAAGAATTAACACGATCTGACCAATATACGTGAAATCCACTGTTGGAATAGGCTTATGCATCTTCAGAGCCATCATTTTAGCTCCAAAGCCTTCTGCTATTTTTGTTATCGCCTTACCCATGATTTTCGGGCCACTAATACTAAATATTGTACTCAGAATTGCAAATATAAACACTGTATAAAATTTAGTTCTCTGAGGCCTTAAATAACTAAGCAGCCTGAAAAGTGTCCCCTTGAAATTCTTTGCTTTTTCTACCGGTTTTCCAAG
>PKWS01000190.1:0-562 GCA_003132105.1 Desulfosporosinus sp. | reverse complement strand
GTTCCAATGCCAGATATCTGTCCATCATCTAAGACAATAATTCTATCAGCATCTCTAACTGTCGAAACACTTTGAGCAATAATAAAAACCGTTGCATCCGCAATTTCAGGTTTAAGAGCTGCACGTAGCTTAGCATCAGTTTTAAAATCTAGTGCGGAAAAACTATCGTCAAAAATATATATCTCAGCTTTTCTAATTAACGCACGGGCAATGGAAAGTCGTTGCTTCTGTCCTCCAGAAACATTGGTTCCTCCTTGGGCAATATGATGATCAAAGCCTGCATCTATTTCTAAGACAAACTCTGTTGCTTGTGCAACTTGAGCTGCATGCTCAATCTCTTCCATGGTAGCATCTTCTTTGCCGTATTTAATATTTTCAGCAATGGTACCCGAAAAAAGCACAGTTTTTTGAGGAACAAAACCTATCTTAGAACGAAGCTCTTTCTGACTCATTTCTCTAACATCGATTCCATCAACCAAAACACTTCCGCTTTCCACATCGTAGAAACGTGTAATTAAATTAATCAATGTGGATTTGCCGGAACCCGTACCTCCAATAATTG
>PKWS01000388.1 GCA_003132105.1 Desulfosporosinus sp. | reverse complement strand
AGTTATACTTTCTGACTAGTGTAAAAAAAAAGAGAAGGGCTTATCCCCTCTCAGTCATGCTAGCTTCAGCGCCTTATTAAAACAATCGATAGCTGTATCGAATTGATCAGTTTGATCATAAATATTTCCGAGCAAAGCCCATCCCGATGAATGGTTCGGGTCTATTTCAATAAGTGAGTTCAGTAAAACAATACCTTCCTCCCAATTTCCTTTACGTGAGAGGCAAACACACAAATTATATAGGATGAGTGGATGATTGGGTGTCAACTCTAAAGCTTCACGATAATACTCCGCTGCTTTTCTAGTGCGACCCTGATGAACCAATGTAAAGGCGTAGTTGTTGAGTAATATAGGATCCTTTGGGAAAATGTTTTTTGCATGTTCTAACAAATTTAGTGCGTCCTGAGAACGGCCCAGGTTTTGATAGACTGCTGCAAGGTTACTTAATGAATCATAATGATCTGGTTCATATTTTAGAGTGAGTTTATAATACTTAATTCCTTTTTTGATCTGATTATTTTGGATATAACAGTACGCTAATCTGGCTGCTAAATCGGGGGTTCCCCCATAACGAAGAGCATTTTCAAAACTATCACAAGCATCTGTCAACTGTTCCAACAGTAAATGCATCTCAGCCTTCATTTCCCAATATAAGGATTTGCGAGGGTGTAGTTGGCAACATCCCTGAAAACACCTTAAGGCTTCCAGATATTCCTCATGAAAAGCGTAGATAATCCCGAGACGATAATTTGTATCTGCATTCCTGGGTGCCGCTCGCAATGAATTATCCATTGCTTTAATCGCCTCACGCCAATCTCCGAGTTCTAGAAAACAATCAGCTAGTAAGTCCCAGTAAATCGAACTCTGCGGCTTCAGATGGATTGCCTGCTCAATTGTCTTCTTGGCTTGTGGAATAAGTGATTGTCCGATATAACACTGTGCGAGAAGATAATTTATCTCCGATGATTCTTCATTCTGCGTACTACTTTCCTCACGTTCCAAATAATCTCTTGCTTCTTGAAAAGCTCGGGCCTCGATCAAATATCGCACCACTTTAAAACGTGACTTAGGCGACGCCCGATTTAATAAATCAACCCACTTTAAGATAGCTTCATCCGTCATTCCAAAGCGATGATGCCATTTGGCTTGGAGAGAATTCCACAAATAGGAACTTTCGAGAGATGACCTTTTTTGTTTGACATTCGAGGCCAGAGGTAGANNCCTTCTCTTTATACCAAAAACCTACCGTCAAATGCCTAGTAAATGCGCGTTAATTCGCAAATATCCACCGCTATATCCTCTCCACTCGTCAGCTTTCCTGAATACCGTTTCTTGTTCTTTATAATAGGTCACAATTCCATTGTTTAATGTTTTAATCAAAACAATCAGTTTCATCCGGATTTCTTTTTCAATACAACGTGCTCTTGATTTATTTTACGGATTTAAGCTTTACAATATCACTCCAATTATTAGCAGTGACTAATTCAACAGTAGATATGTCTTTGCGCATGGATTTAACTTCACTACTTATTTCCGCTAAATCAAAATTCATCCTATCGTGCTCGGCCTTATTGACTTGTGCCAAGTGTTCTAATGCCTTCAATATTTGTGTATTTTCATGAACCTGATTTCCTAAANNCTCTCTCTCTTTCTTTATTAATTAATTAATTATTTATATTATATCATAGCCACTCCACTTTTTCTCAAATCTTTCCAACTGCAGAAACATCTTCTAAACGTATTACGCATATTATTGCTTCACTACTTTATGAAAAATATAACACGCCTAACACGTGACAAATTATAGCACTAGATAGGTAAACGCCTGAAACAAAAGCCAAAAGGTAGATGAATTATTTGCTTCAATTCATCTACCTTTTAAATAGTTATTTATCTATTTTCAAGACTCCCACTTCTATAAGTGGGAGTTCCATGCTCTGCTTCGGTGGGGGTAGACTCCCCCACCGAAGTCCCGATGTTCAGCTTTAGCGTAAGCGAGTTCACTGTCTTTGCACCCCAAAAAAGAACCCCTTAGCTTTATAGCGCCTCTTCACATTTATGACAATATCCATAAAATTTCAAATCATGATCCATGACTTTAAATTGAGTTCGTTTGGTAATTAATACTTCCAAGGACTCTAATAAATCATCATCAAACTCTGAGACATTCCCACAACCTAAACAGATAAGGTGATGGTGGTGATGATGTTCGTCCTTTCTGCTAAATTCATACCTGCTTCGCCCATCACCGAAATCATTTTTAAGTAACGCACCTATTTCCGCCAATATGTCTAATGTACGGTAAACTGTAGCTAAACCAATTTCAGGGTTTTGGTGTTTAACCAGCATATAAACCTCTTCAGCACTCAAATGACGATCAACGTGTTCTATAAATGTTTCTAATATCGTCTGACGCTGGGGGGTTACCTTATAGGAATTATTACGCAATAGATTGCAAATACTTTCGAATGTTTTCAATTCCTGCACCCCTAGCCCTTTCCTCCATATATTGACTATTATATGTCAATGAGACTCATTTGCAAAGAACTATCATTGCTTAACGTTCAAATACTTCATACATAGCAAACTTTAAATAGTCTGTTTCTTCACTCCCTAATAGCACGGGATGGTCTATACCCGCACGCCGGAATTCAATTAGCCGTAATACTTTATGCGCATCTGTAGCTGCTTCTTGAAGCATAGTCAAGAAGCGAGTGGCACTCAAATGATAAGAACAAGAGGCTGTTACTAAGATTCCACCATTACGAACTAACTTCATACCCTGTAAATTAATCTCTTTATACCCACGTATTGCTCCTTCAAGAGATTGACGATTTTTAGCAAAAGCAGGAGGGTCTAGAATGACAACATCCCACGTTTTTTTCTCTTTTACCTGTTCTCTCAAGAAATCAAAAGCATTGGCAGCCACAAATTCAGTTCTGTGAAGAAACCCATTAAGCAAGGCATTTTCTTTGGCCATCTCAATGGCTTTCTCTGAAATGTCTAAACATGTCACTTTTTTGGCTCCATAAAGACAGGCGTGCAACATGAAAGAGCCAGTATGCGAAAAACAATCCAGCACTTCAGCGCCGTTCCAAAATGGATTCTTGATTTCTTTACCTAACGCATTCTTGGGATGTCCACTATCATCCTCTTTAATTCCGCGGTGAGCACCCCACCCAGTCATCAGTGGCTTTAACGCAGCTCTATTTTCTCGTTGATCGAAAAAATAACCTGTCTTTTGACCCTCAGCAACATCTACTAAGATACTTATTCCATTTTCACGTACTGTTACATGGGTATCAAAGGGCTCTTCCACAAAGCCCTCTCTTTCTTCAAGCCCTTCAAGCCTCCTTACAGGAACATCGCTTCGTTCATAAATTCCACGCGGTTCAAAAACCTTCTTTATAGCATCAATAATCCATTGTCGCCGCACTTCCATCCCCAGAGATAGAATTTGGATAACCAGAACATCTTCATATTTATCAATAATTAGTCCTGGTAGGAAATCCGCTTCCCCATGGACAACTCGACATGAACTGGCTGCCGGTAACAACCACTGCCGCCGCTTCCAAGCTTGCTCGATTTTATCATGAAATAAGTTTTCATCCACAATAACTTCTGAATAGGTCACAACGCGGATGATGAGTTGGGAAAGTGGGTTATAGAATCCCTGGGCTAAAAAATGTCCTGCATGATTACAAATATGTATAACATCGCCACCCTGAGGATCCCCCTCTATCCTTTCAATCTCGCCGGGATACACCCATGGATGCCCTTGTTCAAGCCTCTTTTTACGGTATTGTTTGAGAAACGCTCTTGAAACGATCATTTAATCTTCCTCACTTTCCAGTCTAACTATATATGAGATTAGACGTCCTACAAAATATACCGTGAAAGTCTAAGAAAAGGAAGCTTCTGCTTCCTTTTCTTAGTATGCTTAACCAAATGTTAATACAATCTCTGGTATGGCAAGAGTGGTTATTTAAAAATCATAACTCTTTTTGAACTGGATCTGGTAATCAATCGATAAAAGCGCGTTTTTAATTTGTAGGCGTGGTGACAGATCAGGTAACATAGCCTCGATAGTGCACGTCATTATGCCCTGTGTTTCTACAGCCAAATGAATCATGTTTTTATGTGGAGGCGTTCTCTGTAGTATGATTGAATAATTTCCAGAGGGTTGTTGCACTCCTTTTAGTTCTAATTTTTTAGGAAGTTTAGCCATGGGTAGAAAGTCTTCGGTTTGGATTACAAAAGGATGGGCGCTTTCTAATTTTAAACTGGTTAAATAGGGCTCACTTGCATAATTAAGTTTGAAAAATATATCGAGCGCTCTTCGAGAATTTATGTTTTTTTCTACCACGGATGTTTCAACGCTCATTGGCGCTAATTCATTAAGAATGGGAACAAATTGGCTCTTTCCTTCTTGTCCATTTAAATCTTTCACTAGCTGGTGAGGCAGACGTTCATCAGCGAAAATATGAACCAATCCAAAACTGGTTCCCGACCACTCTTCCCGAACTATAACTGACTGTGGGTAATCTTTTGTGTAATTTGGGACTAACCCTAGAGATAAAATAAGTAGACCTATAATTATGAGTGCTGGCTTTCGAGCATGATACAATAGTTTTTTTGACAGTTGTGTGTTTGTGATTGCGACATGTAATGCAGCTAAGAAAATTGGAATCAGTAGTAAACTATAAATCCCCAAGAAAATTATGAAATAGTTGTGTATGGCTTCGTAAAAGCTGATCCACTGCTGAGAATTTAGAAGTTCGAAATGTATCGTATAAATGAAATAGGGGCCCATCAAGACCAGGATAATACTTGGTAAGAATAACTGTAAATCCATGCACAGAAGCCAAAATACGAAAGGAAAGGCAAGGTCAATTCGAATGAGTGCCATTACTAAACTTACCGCAAAAAGCACCAAAACTCCTGTAACCCAATATAGTTGTGGATCCTTTGGTAATGGAACCTTATGAAACCAACTCGCTAAGACAATGAAGATGCCTACGGCAATACCGATACGAGCCATAATAAAGAACATAGGATAAGCGTGATACACAAACTGAACCTGTTTAATCCAAGTCCAGATAATTTCCCCAATCCCACTGAAGGCAACCACAATCAGACTCAGTAAGAACGTAAACCCTAGAATCCCCAAAGCTTTTTTCAAATTCAATCTCTGTTTATACGATTTTGTTTTGAAAATTTTCATTAAAATCAAACCCGTAACTAAAAATGTCAAAAAGGTGATAATACGAATTACGTTGCTCGTCAGAATTAATACATTATTCCCCAATTGAAACGGTAAGTACAACTCATCCCATTCATTAGGCCCCAGCTTTTGCAACTTTACAGATGTAAACAATCGATGGCTATAATCGCCGACTTTCTGCATCTCTTCCAGAGAAACTCGTTCCAAACGATCTTCCGGTCGATGAAAATATCCTGGAGGACGCCCGTATATACCCAGTCCAACAGCCGGAATCCCCTTATCCAAGAAAGAACTAAAGTCACTTGTACCTCCTTGAGGACTTTCACGGGTCATCACGATAAAATCCCGACTCAGATGAAATGGGATAGCACTATCACGCGCCAAAGCTGTTACTTGCTTAATTAGCTCTGGAGGCGCAGACTTAATACCTGCTACATCTATTTCCAATGGAGTTCCTACCATGTCAACATTAAGCATCCATCGAACTGCTGATAAGTCTGCTTGGGCCGTATAGAATTGAGAACCAACCAACCCATATTCTTCCGCTCCAAAGAAAATAAGTTGATAGGATTCTTGATGTGGTTCTTTACTGAGGACCCGGGCAAGCTCTAGTAAGACCCCTACACCTGAAGCGTTATCCAGCGCCCCAGGAGCATTTAGATTGGCAGAATCGTAATGAGCACCGCCTACAATTGTGTCGGGTAGTGTCCCAGGTAACTCGGCAATAATATTTTGGCTATTAATTAGTTCGACCTGCTGCTCTGGTTGTAAGACTGAAGCTTCTCGTATGACAACTTTACTAAAAGGCTGCTCACGTACCTTCCAGCCATTTTGATTTAATACATAGCTAATATACTGAGCTGCCTTCAACTCGGACTTGCTTCCAGCAGGTCGAGGCCCAATCTTTTGTGCGAGATACTTTACATGCTCATAAGCCAGCGTCGCGGAAAATTCTGTTGTAGAATTATTGGGCATTGGAGTCATCATAATTTTCGAATACACCAGCCAGGGAATCGCAATAAGACTCAAAACAGTTATTAATATGAACACATTAGTTTTAGAGAATTTCATAAATTTATGCCCTTTCAAGGTATTAACTCGCTTTGCGAATTTTATGAAAAACTTAGAAGAGTTATGCCTCGCAAAACTATTAACCTCTTAGACATTTATGGTATAATATAGACAATATTTTTA
>PKWS01000219.1:185-3732 GCA_003132105.1 Desulfosporosinus sp. | reverse complement strand
GGGCGACATTGCAAAGCTTAAAACTGTAAAATGAAAACACTTTAAAATTGAAACGAGATCGTAGGGGGTAAACCCTACGATCTCGTTTCTTATCTCTACAGTCCTAAATACCCCTCAATCGAAGTAAACTTGAACTTCTTTAAAATGCGTATTAATTTCTGCTCGCACCCACTTATCCCGTAATAATGGATAAGACTTTCTTTCAAACTGAGGGTGAGCCGAGGTTGTCCGGGATCGATCTCGCGGGGGTGGAGGTAGACGATCGCTGGGTGGCCTTCTTTATTGACCGTTTTGATACCCTGTGCGATCAGAGGATAGGGAAGGGCGCGGAAGTAAAAGCCGCCGGCAAAAGGGATGTTTTTATTAAAAATCCGAACTGTCGAGGAAGGAACTTCGAGAAGGTTGAGGGTCCTTCCGTTGTACTGAGGGTGGTAGGGAAAACGAGGAGAAGAGGGCAGGCCGTAGAGATACGTTTCGATCGGAAAGACGCTGGCATCATAAACAAACCCCAATTCCTCTAGGACGTCCCAGGCCCAGAGGGATTTTGCAGTGATGGACCAGGAAGGGGCTCGGTATCCTTTGACGCTTTTGCCTATAAGATCTTCAACACGTTTTTTTGCTTGGCTAACGTCTTCTTTAAACACATCCGGTGTTTGTTGGTAAACGAGTTGATGTGCATACCCGTGGGTAGCAATCTCGTGTCCTGCTGCTGCAATCTCCCTGATCAACTGTGGGTGTTGTTCAGCAACATAGCCAAGGACGAAGAAGGTAGCCTTGGCTTGGTGTTCGGAAAATAGGGTTAGAAGACGCTCCGTATTCTGGACAATGCGCACTTCATACGTTTTCTGGGGATCAAAAACATCATCATGATAATTGGCGTGAAACCATTCTTCTAAGTCAATGGTTAATATATTATCCATAACTTAACCCTGCTTTCGTACAGATGAGCTATTGTATTACATAATTTCCCTGGATGAATGATTTAACTTTCATTTGCTAAATAGCATCGTAGTCACCCATGGTTAAGAACCAGTGATCTAGTTGAAGGAACGGGTTTTGGTTACCCTCTCCATAGTTACCTTCCTCTTCCCTTTTAGAGCTAAGCCTGCGGTAAATAACCGGGAAGGGTTGCGGTTCCAAAGCTTTGGGACAGGTGAAGAATCCATTGGCTTTGAGAATGCAGGATTCTTCAGTGTATGGTAGCATCAGGGAACCGGCTAAATCCATGTTGTTAGCGACAAAGAAGCGCAGGAGACGATTGATGAGATACTTTCCAGCGGCGGGATGGCTGGGGTCGACTAGGAAGTCGACGATCATACCAGAAGACATACCCTCCACTTCGGTGCATCGTCCTACTATATAACCGATAAGCTCAGAGCTGTTTTTTTTATGAATCCCGTAGATCTGATAGTCCCGATAGGGATTTTCAAAATACCGCCAGCGGATATAGTCTGCATCACGGATTCCCATAATGGGGTATTTGTCTTGTACTTTAGCCCAGAAAGCATTCATATCGGAGAGATTAAAGGCAGTGAGCGGATAGACCTCATAGTTGTCATTTGAGCGGTCTTTCACCTTATAAAAAAGCTGGAAGGGAAATGCAAGAGACCCAAGCAGGGAACCGAATTTTCGTGTGACCAAGGCTTTAGTGTTTAAGGGGCGAAGCAAGAGGGGGACGCATCCTAGGTCGGTAAATCCTAGTTTTCTCGTGAATCCTGGGTAGGAATTCGGATTGGGAAACCCATAGCAAAACTCCGGTCCTTGCTTAGCACACGCCTGATAAATCGCTTTGGCTAAGCCTGTGAAAACTCCTTGTCCAGTGTAGATTTGGCGAGTGAGGGTGTTTAGGGAGAGAATCCCGTTAACCGTTTTATCAAACGCTTTAAAACGCATCGGAATCACGACATATTGACCAGCAAGCTGATCCGTTTCCACATCTCGGGCTAATTGGATTATCGCCGGGCCGGCCGGGTTGGCTTCATACTGCCATTTCAAGTATCCAGTGTCGGAAATCCAGGAATCTCCGTAATACTCTCTCGTCATTTCTATTATCTCCGGTAGATTCTCAGGTTGATATTTGACGGCCTTCCACATGATAATTCCTACTTTCGTGTGATTATAATAACACCGAGACAAATGACTAAGACTCCGATAATCTTAGAGGACGTGAGTTGTTCTTTAAAAATCGTCGTTCCTATAATGAGGGCAAAGATAAAGGCCGTACTTTGGATGGGATAAACATAACTTAACTCACCTTTATTTAAAATATAAATCCAAAGGACGGAGGCAAACGCATACACCATGAGGCCAGCAAGTACATAAGGGCTGAGAAAAAGGCGCAGGAGTTGACCCAGGCTATGAACTTCTTTTCCGGTTGCTCCTAACTTCCAAAGCGTTTGTCCCGTCACCATGAGCACGGAATTAAAAATCGTCAGTAATACTAACAAAAACGCCACCTCATANNAAGACAATATAGAGGGTATCAAGCATAAAAATCTTGCAGAGTTTTTGTTGATGGATGGAAAAACATAACTATTAGGAGGAAAACAGAGAAAATAGAAGATAACTAAAAATAATGCTTGTATTTTTTAAAAATAAGTATATATTTTGAAATAACGTTAACAAATAATATCGCATAATTTTGAACATTTTTAATCTTTCATAAGTGCCATGTAAAATATATGCAAGGTGCGCCGGAAAGTAGGAGCTTATCCGGTTATAACCAACCAGAACTGAGGCTTTGTATAAGAGAAACAGCGTATTTGCTGCAGGTTAAAGGAAAAACTGACAAGCAGATAACGTGTTTAAAGAGGGGGTTACATTTATTATTAACGAGATTAAGAGATAAATTTGAATAGAGAGGATTGAATAAATCTATGAAAAAACTTAATAAGATGCGATTTTTATCATTACTACTAACACTATTACTGGCAGTTATGATGGCAGTACCTACAATGAGTTTGGCATCCCAACCGACAGTGAACCTCGGAACAACCTCCAGCTTTGCGGTTTTGGCTGGCACGACAATCACCAATACCGGACCGACCACAATCAACGGAGACGCTGGCGGAGATGTCGGGATGTATCCAGGTTCTGCGTTCCCTGGGAAGGCGGACGTAACAGTGAGTGGGACTGTACACATTAATGATACTGTCGCAATTAAGGCCAAGACCGACCTGGTAGCCGCATATGACGACGCTGCCGGAAGAACGCCGGTCACTACCATTGAAACTGAGCTTGGTGGGAAAACCTTGTATCCTGGCACTTACGTTTCAGCCAGCGGCACTTTCCAGATAACGGGCACTCTCACGCTCGACGCCCAGGGCGACCCCAATGGCGTCTTCGTATTTAAGACTGCCTCCACGCTCATCACAGCAGCAGGCAGTAATGTTAACATCATCAACAGTGCTCGGTTCTGCCGAACTTTTTGGAAGGTCGGAAGCTCCGCGATCTTAGGAACAAACTCTCATTTCGTGGGACACATCTTCGCATATCAATCCATCGCAGCGCAAACCGGTGCGACGGTGCAAGGACAGTTGTTGGCACG
>PKWS01000219.1:0-128 GCA_003132105.1 Desulfosporosinus sp. | reverse complement strand
CTGTTCCAGGCGTAAAAGTAGTTAGAACGACTGTTACAGGCGGTCAGCTTCCTAAAACGTCCACACCTTTGTATGAGTTACTCCTTATCGGAGTTGCTTTAACGCTGGTCGGAGCCGTAGGCTGGAGA
>PKWS01000209.1 GCA_003132105.1 Desulfosporosinus sp. | reverse complement strand
GCCTATTTAAAAGCAAACTATCCTTTAGAGTTCATGGCGGCACTCTTGAGTACAGTGATGGGCTCGTCCGATAAAATATCCTTTTATATTCAAGATGCTAAATTAAGCGGGATTCAGGTGCTCCCCCCAGATGTTCAATATAGTCAAGTTGGATTTTCCATTGAAGAGCAAGCAATCCGTTTTGGCTTGGGAGCTATCCGCAATGTGGGTGTTAACGTCGTAGAGAAGATTTTAGAAGCTCGAAAAGACAGCCTTTTTAAATCCCTGGATGANNTCGTTTTGTTCCCGTGCTCAGGCTTTAGCTGTTGTAGATCAGGTGTTAGACACGGCTGGGCGACGGCAAAAAGATCGGCTTTCAGGTCAATTCTCTCTCTTCGATTTGGATGAAGGCCTAGATGAAGGGATTAGTTTACCTGAACTTCCTGATTTTCCAGAACGAGAGATCCTTGAGATGGAAAAAGAATACCTGGGCATCTACTTAAGTGGTCATCCCCTTTCCTCTGTTCTGCCTCAACTTCAGCCCTTCATGTCTTCAGATATTCTGACTTGCCTAGAAGGTGAGGAGGAGAAGAAAGTGGCTCTCGGCGGATTAGTAACTGGGTTTCGGCAGAATGTGACTAAAAAGGGCGAGATGATGGCCAGTTTTGTTCTGGAAGACTTGACCGGAGGGATTGAGGTCTTAATTTTTCCACGGGTCTATGCACAAACCCGCGCTTTAGGCAATGACGAAGTAATCGTGGTTGTAGGGAAGTATATTGTCAGGGATGAAGAAAAAAAAATCTTTGCTGAGAAAATCACAGCACTGGAGGACTTAAAGCCCTTTGTAGAGAACAAACCGATCTCCCTGCCTAAAATCTCCAAGCTTCAAACGGTAGGAAAGCGTCTTTGGCTAAGGTTTCCCAATGATAAAAGTGAACTTATGGAAATTATATCGAATATTTTACGGCGTTTTCCTGGAAGTCAGCCAGTTAATTTCTTTTTTGAGAATAATCGGGAATACAAAGAAGTGGAGTTTTGGGTTAGTGACGGGGATGAACTTATGGCTGCACTTCATGAAGTGATTGGACAGAGTAATGTTGTTTGGAAATCAGCGAAAAATTTAGTATAATCTTGTTATCAGAAGCAGGAATCTTGACGTTTAAGGCGAAATTGATGCAAATATCCTAAATAAAAAGGAGATACAGCGTGCGTACTGCAATTTATCCGGGAACATTCGACCCTGTAACCAATGGACATCTCGATATATTAATTCGCGCAAAGGAGCTATTTGACGGGGTGACTATTGCCATTGCTGCGGATAGTAATAAGACACCCTTGTTTACGCTCGGAGAGAGAATGGAACTACTCTTGGAAGCAACGAATGACATGCCTAATGTCAGTGTCCGTGTTTTTGAAGGGTTGACTGTTAAATTTGCACGACAATGTGGAGCGGTAGCCATTCTGAGAGGACTACGTGCCTTATCCGATTTTGAATATGAATTTCAACTTGCCTTAATGAACAAAAAGATTGCGCCGGATATTGAAACAATTTTCCTGATGACCCAGAGTGAATTCTCCTTTATAAGTTCTAGCGCCATCAAGCTGGTTGCCAGTTTACATGCCGAGGTTTCGGATTTTGTACCACCGCATGTCGAAAAAGCATTAATTACTAAATATGCTAGCTTCCGAACAGATTCAGATGTTGAGGATTAGGGGATACTTTTGTTGCACAATTAGAAGGGCTATGGTATCATAAAATCGATTTAATAAGGGGGCTTTAACGAATGTGGACAGTCATTTATATTGCACCCAATAAGTTGATGGCGGAAAAGTATAAAGCAATCCTCACAGAAGAAGGGATGCTTGTTCAACTTCGCCCAATTGGTTCGGCGCATCTCGGTGATCATGCTTCAGTCGAAATTCTTGTTCCGGAATCGGAAGCCGAAGAAGCGCATGAAATCATTACTGGCGCAATAGGGAGCTAAATATGTTTAAAGATATATTCAGAAAAACAAAGTACGTTACCATTCAATCTGCTCCATTGCAGAAACGTAGTCCCTCTGATGTTTCTCAGCAAGAACCTGCGATTATAAGAAAGAAAGAACTTCCTGATGGTCTTTGGGTTAAATGTCCGAAGTGTGGGGAAGTTCTCTTCACCAAAAATCTGGAAGAAAACTCACGGGTTTGTACGACGTGTGAGTATCATTTCCGGATTTCCGCTAGGGAACGCCTTGGGCTTTTGGTTGATGAAAACAGTTTTGAAGAATGGGATTCTGATTTGCAAACCCAAGATCCTATGGAGTTTCCNNGTAAATTTTATGATGGGTAGCATGGGCTCAGTCGTGGGAGAAAAGATTGTTCGGGCGATCGAACGAGCGATTGATTTGCGCTTACCGGTGATCATATTTTCTGCTTCTGGGGGTGCTCGGATGCAAGAAGGAATTCTCTCTCTATACCAGATGGCGAAGACTAGTGCTGCGCTGGGAAGGTTAGCCGAAAGACATTTACTATATATTTCGGTACTAACAGATCCCACGTTCGGAGGGGTTACAGCTAGTTATGCTTCACTGGGGGACATTTTAATCGCCGAACCCAATGCGTTAATTGGATTTACAGGACCGAGGGTGATCAAGCAGACGATGAGGCAAGAACTGCCCACAGGCGCACAGACGGCTGAGTTTAACCAAGAGCATGGCTCGATTGATCTGATTGTCGGACGTGTCCAGATGCGCTCAGCTTTGGCACGATTGTTGCTATACCATCAGGAAGGGGCTCAGTATGGCGCAACTGTTTGATTTTGAAAAACCTATCGTCGAACTTNNGGAAGTTGCCACACTTGAAAAGAAAGTGGTTCTTTTGAAGACGGAGATTTACGGAAGCTTGGAACCCTGGCAAAAAGTTCAGATTGCTAGACATCCGGAGCGGCCTAATTTTTATGACTATGCTCCACTGCTGTTTGAAGATTTTATAGAACTCAAAGGGGATAGACTTTTTGCGGATGATCGTTCGGTTGCGGGCGGAATTGCGCTTTTTCACGGAACAGTAGTGACGGTGATCGCTCAGGTTAAGGGAAAAGGCACGAAAGAGAATATTAAACGTAATTTTGGCATGTCACATCCGGAAGGATATCGCAAAGCGGTGCGCCTGATGGATCAGGCCGAAAAATTTGGACGCCCGATCTTAACATTTATTGATACTCCTGGAGCCGCCTGCGACTTAGGAGCGGAGGAACGAGGACAGGGTGAGGCCATTGCCAGATGCCTCATGGCGATGGCGGGTTATCACGTACCAGTGATTAGTACGGTCATCGGAGAGGGCGGAAGCGGTGGGGCACTCGCCCTGGGGGTGGGCAATGTCGTCTTGATGCTTGAAAATTCCTTTTACTCAGTCATTGCCCCGGAAAGTTGTGCC
>PKWS01000317.1 GCA_003132105.1 Desulfosporosinus sp. | reverse complement strand
TCTAATTGTTTTACTAATCCATTTATTCCAGTTCTACCTAGACTTCCTTCAGTACAAAGAACCTCCTCCCATGAAGGGCGTTTTGCTTTAATCTTATCTCCAATTTTCTCAACGATGCGTGCTCCAAAAACCAATCCATCCAGCAAGGAGTTACTCGCTAAGCGATTTGCACCGTGAACTCCATTACAAGCGCATTCCCCTGCAGCATAAAGATGTGGGAGGCTTGTTTCCCCAAATGAGTTTGTCGCAATTCCACCCATCATATAATGAGCAGCCGGGGCCACCGGCAAAGGCGTGGTTAAAACATCTATCCCATAGTTCAAACAAGTTTGGTAAATGCTAGGGAATCTCTCTAAGATTCGTTCCTGCCCAATAGGCCTAAAATCCAAGTATACCGAGCCTTGTTTCATTTCCTGCCAGATTGCCCGAGCAACAATATCACGCGGAGCAAGTTCTTTCCCAGGCACACTTTCCATAAAACGTAGCCCTGCGGCGTTAATCAAATGTGCACCTTCTCCACGCACCGATTCCGAAATGAGAAAACGGGGTGCATTAGGAATTAACAACGCCGTTGGGTGGAATTGCACAAATTCCATGTCCATCATGTCTGCCCCAGCACGCAAAGCGACTGCCATTCCATCCCCCGTTGCAACACTGGGATTTGTCGTAAAGCGATACACTTGCCCTAAACCCCCAGTTGCTAGAACCACTGCATTTGCTAAGTGCCCTTCCAGCTCTCCTGTTTCCTCGTTAAGAACTAGGGCTCCTATAATATCCCCTTTATTATTCTCTAGTAGATCAAGTACAAAACGTCCTTCTAAGGCGGTAACCTTAGGGCTTTCCTTCACTTTGGCAACTAAAGCTCGCTCGATTTCCCACCCCGTGGCATCCCCCAGCGCGTGCAGTATCCTCCGCTGGCTATGTGCAGCTTCACGTGTGAGGGCAAGGGCCCCATCCTGGCGGTCAAACTTAGCACCCATGCCCATGAGTTCTTCCACACAAGTAGGTCCCTCTTCTACCAGAATCCTTACTTTCAGAGGGTCGCAAAGCCCGGCACCTGCTCGCAACGTATCCTCAAAGTGCAAGGTCGGGGAGTCCGCTTCATCAATCGCTACCGCAATCCCACCTTGAGCATGCTCGGTATTACTTTCTTCAATCGTTTTCTTCGTAAGAACAGTTACCTGAAAGTGTTCACTCGCTTTGATCGCCGTATACAAACCAGCAATTCCACTTCCCAACACAAGTACGTCCGAATCAAAGACCTTCACCACTGATTTGAACCAAGGGTATAAATAACGTTTCAATATGCCCATCCCCTGCTTTTTTTGCTGCTTACAAGGCCAGCATTCTGTCTAGTGCTTCTTTGGCTTTCACTCGTATTTCTTCTTTCACCGTAATACGGGGAGAAAGAGCAAGTAGCGCATCTCTAACTTTATCTAACGTTGTTAATTTCATATTCGGGCAAACCAAGCGTTCTGAAGCGAGATAGAATTCTTTATCTGGACAAACCTGATGGAGTCGGTGTAAAATCCCGGACTCCGTCCCCACAATAAATTCTCGCTTCTCAGAGCTCTGAGCATACGCGATTAATCCTGCTGTTGAACCTATATAATCAGCTTCCTGGCAAATCTCTTCCCGACATTCTGGGTGTACGATCACTTTAGCTAACGGATGCTCTTTTCTGGCCTTAAGAATGTCTTCCTTCGTCAATCGGTCATGCGTTTTACAGTACCCAGGCCATAGCTGAAGTGTTCGTCCAAGGATTTGTGAAGCATAACGTCCAAGATTTTCATCTGGGATAAATAGAATATCTTGCCCCTGTAAAGACTGTACTACTTTTACCGCATTGGAGGAAGTGCAACAGATATCACTCTCCGCTTTAACTTCTGCAGAAGAATTAACATAACAGACCACTTTAACTCCGGGAACCCTCTTTTTATAGGCCCGTAAACCTTCAGCATCAACCATGTCCGCCATAGGGCAACCCGCCTTTGACTCGGGTAATATTACCACTTTATCTGGTGATAGAATAGCCGCACTTTCAGCCATGAAATGGACACCGCAAAACACAATGACTTCGGCGTCTGTTTTAGCTGCTTCTTGACTCAGTTGCAGCGAGTCCCCAACAAAATCGGCTATATCCTGAATCTCAGGTCTTTGATAATAGTGGGCTAAGATAACTGCTTTACGTTGTTTTTTAAGTACTTCAATCTCCTCGGCTAAAGTCTGAAACAACTCTACGTTCATTCTCATTCCATAATCCATATACTACCATCTCCCTCTAGATTGTCGGAATCTTTTCTAAATACTAGGCCATTCCGACTCACCTTGTCAAGATTTTTGTCCATGGACTTCTTCTGAAACAATCTTAGTTTGAAGGTTTACATCATTGACAAAGACTACTTTCGGGTTATACTTATGGGCTGCTTCATCGGTTAACATTGCATAAGAAATAATAATGACTTGGTCGCCGACTTGCACTTGACGAGCAGCTGCACCATTTAGGCAAATCACCCCTGAGTTTCGCTCTCCGGGAATAACATAAGTTTCAAGCCTTGCCCCATTGTTGTTGTTCACAACCTGGACCTTCTCATTCGGTAAGATATCTGCTGCTTCGAGCAGTGCGATGTCAATCGTTATACTTCCCACATATTGAAGATTCGCCTCAGTCACGGTCGCTTTATGAATTTTAGATTTCATCATCATTCTAAACATAGCGATCAACCTCCACCACTTTGTTATCAATCAAGCGCGTTGATCCGAACTTAACCGCTAGAGCGATAAGTACCGGGCGCTCTATAATGGTTACTTCAGACAAGTCTCCCGCATCCCGTACTTCCACATAGTCAATTACGCCATGGCACTGACGAGAAATTCTATCTCGTAACTGTTTTTCAATTTCCCGTGCTGATCGTTCTCCTGCTTGCAAACACGTTTCCGCCTCGTTAAGACTCTGGAACAAAACCTTAGCTTCTTGCCGTTGTTCCGAAGTCAAAAAGACATTACGCGAGCTTAAAGCCAGCCCATCTTCCTCGCGAACAATGGGGACAGGACAAACCTCAATTGGAAGATTCAGATCACTCACCATGCGCTGGATGACCAAATATTGTTGATAATCCTTCTGCCCAAAAAAAGCTAAGTCAGGCTGAACAATATGAAACAACTTACTTACAACCGTTGCCACTCCTCGAAAATGTCCGGGACGCTTTACTCCGCAGAGCACAGTATCCAGCTGACCCACCTCAACATAGGTGACCATCGGGCGAGGATACATTTCCTCAGAAGTTGGATGAAAGAGTGCATCAACCCCTGCAACTTCCACCAAATGGGCATCTCGCTCCAAATCCCTAGGGTAACTCGAATAGTCTTCATTTGGACCAAATTGTAAGGAATTAACGAAAATGCTTAGCACGATGAAGGCCCCGGTTTGTTTGGCTTGCTCAACTAACGCCAAATGTCCCCGATGCAAATAACCCATAGTGGGTATGAGTGCAATTTTTCGTCCCCGCCTTCTTTCCATGGCAATTATTTCGCGCAGTTCAGAAATATGCGAAGTTCTCTTCAAGTCTATCTCCACCTTTCTTAAGTTTCCTTTATCCGAGGGCTAACCGACCTACTTCATCGCGATCTGCTACACCTGATTTTCCGAGTGATGATTTCAGCAGGTTTAGAGCCTCCTGCGGATAGCTTAATCCCTGCTGGGCCTTTTTGTTTTCTCCCAGCTCCAAAGCTTTTAAACCCAATCCCTTATAAATCTCCACAAGTTTTGGTGGCAAGTGGTCTAAGTGGCCTTGTACCACTTGAGCATCCCCGCGTGCAATCGGCCCAGTCAATGCTTGGGGTAATCCTACCTGTTCCAAATTATAAAGTGTCCCTCTCATCAGCGGCAACAAGGAGGCCAAGGCTTCTTCTGCTTGAATCCCTGCTTCAGCAAAAAGTTCTACCGCCAAAGAAGCAAGAACCACCAAATAATTAGAGGCCACAACCGCACCCGCATGATAGAGTGACTTCTGGGCTGCCAAGATATGATGTGGAATCCCACCTAAATCCTTGACAATTCTCTCTCCCAGCTCCTCGTTGTCTCCTTCGATCCCGAAATGCGTTCCCAAAAGAATAGCCAACGCCTTCTCCACACTCGCAAATGCCTGAAGGGGATGTAACGATAAGCAATGTATGGGTAAACTCTCCTTAACACGTAACACATCTGAAGGGAGTGATCCAGAACAGTGAATCCACACTTGTCCCGGTTTCATGAGGGCATTTGTGCTCAGATTCTCTGCAACCGTTCGAATCATTCCATCCTGTGTAGTAATAAACAAAATATCAGCCAAGGGAACGAGCTCTTCTAACATAAGATGGTCAATATTTAAATATCTACGAAACCGCTCATACGAGAGACGACTTCGGGTATGAACCCCTATACATTCATGCCCCGCTTCTTCTAATCGCACGGCCAAGGCCGTGCCTACAATTCCAGTTCCAATAACCCCAAATTTCATCTCGTCCCTCCTTAACGTCAGTTTATTGGCCCGTTCGCAGCATCCTACGGCGATAAGTGTTCGTTGTGGGTCAGCGCCTTGGCGATAATCTCCACCGGAGACTATTGTGTTCCATCGCTCGCCTCGTCTATCACCATCCATGGACAAGTCCCAATGCGTTTCTTCACGCCTTATCGACTGCGCTAATTGACGCGATTCCTCTCTCCGTGCTCCCTAAGCCAAGAAACTTCCTCTGGCCTGGTTCGCCAGGGATTAGCTACGACCGAGTACATAGCGCGCAGATTGAGCACTAGTCACCAATGCACTTGCTTGTCGACTAAATAAAAAACACCCTCACTAGCGTGAAGGTACACAAATTCCCCCTCCGTCTCAGTCAAATGGATCCAAGCGGTTTTACTTATTTACGTTTTTCTCTGTAGCTTTTATGTCGATCTCTTATTATGATTGAATTTCACCTATAACAGTACGACTCTTTCGATATCGTCTGGTATTGGGTGTTTCAAAAGTGTGTTTTCTTTATCCTTCCTAAGTGGTAAGGGCGTGCACCTTTCCTTCTCCGGATACTTCAGTAATGGATCTTCCCGATGGCAACACAAGTTTCGGTGCGATCTCTCGCAAAGGGGCAAGTACAAAAGCCCGTTCTTCCAGATAAGGATGAGGCAAGATTAATTCTTCAGACTCACTTACTATATTATCATAAATAAGCAGGTCAATGTCAATCGTTCGAGGACCCCAATGTACCTTGCGTTCTCGTCCAAGTCGATGTTCAATCTCCTGACAAACATGAAGGAGTTCTAAGGGCACAAGGGATGTTTCAACCTCAATAACCTGATTCCAGTACAAGGGTTGGTCCATTAAACCCCAGGGCTCTGTTTCATAAATTAGTGAAGTAGCCTCAACCTTTATTAATGGGCTCGCCAAGGCAGAGATCGCCTCTTCTAGATAATGGGCTCGGTCTCCTAAATTACTACCCAACCCTAAAAACGCCCTCATGCTCTCTCTCCTACCTCCCGCCAAATCTCCACCGAAACATCTCTGAAAATCCCAGGAATCGGGGCTTGGGGTTTATGCACCTCAACCCGTACAGACGTACAAGGAAACTGTCCCAAAACGCGTTGCGCTATATCCTCTGCCAAGTGTTCCAACAATTGATGACTATCTCCTGTAACACATGCCTTTATTACTTGATACACCTCGCCATAGTGGATAGTATCCCCTACTTGGTCTGAAGATCCCGCCAGGCTCAGATCAGAAAAAAGATCCATATCGATCAAAAATCTCTGTCCTAAAACTTGTTCCTCTGGTAATACTCCATGGTAAGCATAAAATTCCAGTCCACGAAGATGAATAACGTCATGCCCCAACATAGTGAACTCCTCTCTGTCCCCGCACAAT
>PKWS01000407.1:11642-15119 GCA_003132105.1 Desulfosporosinus sp. | reverse complement strand
TTAAGCACAGAAGTATAAGCGCCAGTCGTATACTCATTCAATTTCTCATCATCAATGAGGATGACTTTGTCCGCTCCAGAAGCGGCAACAGTCTGAGCAAGTCCTTCAATGCCATGACCAAGTATAACAGCTACCAAGGTTTCGCCCGTTTCGTCGGCTACTTTTCGCCCTTCGCTGAGAAGTTCAAAGGATACTTTACGAATCTTTAAGTCACGTTGCTCGACAATAATAAAAATCCCTTTTGCCATGTCTAATTCCTCCTTTTACAAAACTTTAGCTTCTTCATGCAAGAGACGTGCTAGTTCCTGAGCAGCTTGTGCAGCTTCACCGGGAATCTTTCGACCCCCTTGGCGAGCCGTAGGTAAACTGAATTTATCCACGTTCATTTTCGGAGCTATATCTGCTGCACTTAATCCAAGATCAGCAAGTGTCATAGTTGTCAATGGTTTCTTCTTGGCTTTCATAATTCCTGCTACAGAAGGGTAACGAGGGTCATTTAGGCCTTTTTGGGCGGTTATAACGACCGGTAAGCTGGCTTCAATTACCTCTGTCCCACCGTCAATTTCGCGGGTCGCAATCGCTTGAGTTCCCGTAATGTCGAGTTTAAGAACACTGGTAATAGAAGGGATATTTAATATTTCTGCTAAACGGACAGCGATTTGACTGGCACCATCGTCGATTGCAATACGGCCGGCCAAGATAATGTCATACGGGATTTGGGAGACCGCTTTAGCCAGAACCTCTGCGTTAGTCCATTCATCGGAATTTTCTAGGGCAGGATCACTTACAAGGACGGCTTTATCAATCCCCATCGCCAAGGCGGTACGAATGGCTGCTTGGGCAGTTGCCCCTCCCATAGTGATAACAGTCACTTCGCCACCTAATTTTTCTTTCAGGCGAATCCCCTCTTCGATTGCGTATTCATCGTAAGGGTTGATAATTAGATTCACCCCATTGGCATCAATTTTACCACTACCATCAAGTACAATTTTAGCCTCGGTATCAAATGTTTGTTTGATGTAAACTACGATGTTCATGCTTTCTCCTCCTAACTTTTCCTAGTTTGCCAAAGAGGCATTTAATCTCCATGGTTAAGGTATAAGACAACTTGTGAACTAAGTCACGCTCTTACTAATAGAAATTGATCTCTTCACATCTGTATTGGTAAGCGTTTTTATTATAGTTCAAACTCTCATAATGTTAAGATTAACACTAAAGTCATAATGAGTCAATATTCATAATCGAGATAATTGTCATACTTATTCAAATATTATTAGCGAATTTTATTGAAATATTATACTCTCATAAAGAGAAATATAAACAAAAAAACCCTCGCTGCATGGGGTAGGCTATAAAAAATCACAATTCTCATTGGAAATTAATTATAGCTTGTACCACTATGCAGGGAAGGTCTGATTTTGCCCTCCGACTAAAAAAATTTACTTACTGGTCTTTTTGTAGATACAGTTTAATTAATGCTTGGGATCCACTGTTTTCTTCGCCTTGTTCTGCAAGCTTATCATACAATGATTTAGCCAACTCTAAACCAGGGGTAAGTAGTCCCATTGCTTGAGCGGAATCCAAAGCAATCGTCATATCCTTGATAAAGTGTTTAACATAAAAACCCGGGGCAAAATTATTCGCTAACATACGTGGAGCCAAGTTAGTTAATGAAAAACTCCCAGCTGCTCCTGATTCGATACTCTTTAAAACCTTTTCCGGATTTAACCCAGCCGTTTTTGCATAGGCCATTGCTTCACATACTCCGATCATAGTTGAGGCAATCGCGATCTGATTACACATTTTTGTGTGTTGACCAGCACCAGCTTGTCCTTGTAAAACGACATTTTTTCCCAAGAAGGTAAAAATTGGAATCAGGGCTTCAAATACGTCTACGTCTCCACCCACCATTATAGCCAAGCGAGCTTCTTTTGCACCTACATCCCCGCCCGAAACAGGAGCATCTAACGTATACATTCCCTTGGAGAGAGCCTCATCATAGATTTTTTTAGCCAAGGCAGGAGTTGACGTTGTCATATCCACTAAATAACTTCCGCTTTTAGCATGACTAATGATTCCTTCATTTCCTAAGTACACTTCTTCAACATCTTTAGGATAGCCAAGCATGGTGATGATCACATTACTTCGGGCAGCCAACTCCGCGACTGTATCTAGCCAAACCGCTCCCATTTGGATTAACTCGTCAGCTCTAGCCTTTGTGCGGTTAAAAACTAGCACTTGATAACCGGCCCTTAATAAATGACCAGCCATACTCTTGCCCATTACTCCTGTGCCTACAAAGCCAATGATCACATTTTCTTTAGTAAGTGTCATTATTATATAAACTCCCCTTTCGATAAACCTGCTAGGAAAAACTATAGAATATGTAGCTAATCGAGTCAAGTAACACTTTAGTACTAGCAAAGCCATTCCCTGACAGAGAGATAGACAGAATAAAAATCCTGTCTATCTCTCTGTCACCTAAATTACAAATCACTAGCTTTCTTGGGGCCGTGAAGGTTACAATATTTATTCAGCTTTAGTGTCTGTGTTCTCTTTCTTGACTTCATGATCACAACATCCATGGTGAGCATGATGATAATGTTCTTTAGCAACTTTTCGAGCTTTGCTCATAAATCCTCTCCATGCATCCGCCATTTCGTGATGAGCATTTACAATTTCCTCATTCCCGCTCACTTCAACTCTGAACCCATTATCCATTTTGGTAAACTTGATACCAAATTCTTTGTCACTCATAGTAAAGCCCTCCTAACCTTCCTTTATGCTTCTATTCTATACTTTATAGAGGATACTTTCCAGTATAAACTCACGTTATTTATATTCCCTTTTCAGTACCTAAGACTTGCGTCGTCGATGGGAATGTGTATGCCATTTCAGTGGCTTTTCTGCTCGTTTGCGCAAGTTATTGACTAATAGGCAGCCAAACGCTCCCATGAGATACAGTAACTTGGTGGCCAAGTTCACTTGTCCGTTACTCAAGACTATTGTATATCCAATCCCTGTGGCTGCCAATAAAACAGCCCACATCAGACGGTTTGCCAAGGTCTCCTGAAACCTCAATTGTCTAAGGAGTGGCCCCATCTCGACCTTGACTTGGACATCCCCGGCTCGAAAATCCTTTAAAGTCTTCTCGAGCAAGGGGGGAATCTCAACCGCTGCTAAAGCGACGGTTTTTGCCTTCTGCCAAACGAGTTGCAACGGTGAGAAGTCCTGACCGAGAACCTGCTTAGCATAGGGCTTAATCACTGACAGGATATTCATGTTTGGGTCTAGCCCCGCCGCGATCCCAGATAGTGTACCTATAGCCCTGCCTAAAAAGGTGTAATGTGCCGGAATTTGAAACGGTTCGGAGTAAATGAACTCACGCAATTCCCCCAAAAACTTGTCGACCTGTAAGTTACCCAGTTCCTCAAAGCTAATATCTTTCAGCTCGAATAGGAAAATGGTAATTGCCTT
>PKWS01000407.1:4638-11560 GCA_003132105.1 Desulfosporosinus sp. | reverse complement strand
CGCACAAACAAGTTCCCTGGATGCGGGTCAGCATGATAAAACCCGTGTATCAAAGCTTGCTTTAGATAGGCATCGACTAAAGTACCCGCTACCGTTTCTGGTTCAAGTCCTGCTGCTAGCAAACCTGCGCGGTCGGTTACCTTATACCCGTCGACAAACTCCATTGTCAAAACCCGCTGTCTCGAGTATTCCGGATAAACATCCGGTGCGGAAATCATGGGATCATTTTGGAAATTAACCCGGAACCGTTCCAGATTGGCCAACTCTTGCCGGTAGTCCAGCTCTTCACGGAGGGTAGCGCCAAATTCATCATAGATGTCGTCAAAATTCACATACTTCTCCCACTTGGTAAAAACCTTTAACATCCAGATCACGCCCCGAAAAGCTGCCAGATCGATTTCAATAATTTCCTCAATACCCGGGCGCAAGACTTTGACAGCCACTACTTCTCCGGAAAGCAAAACAGCCCGATGTACCTGCCCTAGGGATGCCGCAGCGATATGGTTGTCCTCAAACTCAGCAAAAATATTTTCCACCATTTCGCCAAGTTCTGTGGCAATCACACGTTTGATTTGGGCTGTTCTCACGGGTGGCACTTCATCTTGAAGCAGAGCTAGTTCCGAAGTATATTCCCCTGGAAGCATATCTACACGGGTACTAAAAAACTGCCCTACTTTGATCAGTAGTCCTTCTAAGTCTAGAGCAGTTTCTCGGAAACGAATTGCCTGGTTACGATAAAGTTGGGGTAGTCGTGCCTCTATTCGGGGGCCATATAATTTGCGCAAAAGTTTATACCAGGCTATCTCCATGAGAAAACCAGCAAACAACCGTAGAATTTTCTCTGTCCGACGCACTTTCGAGTGGGTTGTCATAATCCTTACTTCAACTCCTGATCAGCATAGCTACATGTACGAATTGAATCTAATATACCATAAAACCTGTAGATAAGCCTAGTTTGTTTCCGGGCTATACTGAAAAGTGTTTCCCCTTTTTTGGCTATGTGTTTAGTCACTGGCTCATTGACACCTCCTCTGCTAAGTTGATATAGTCTAGTCTAGGGTTTACGGGGATTACTTTTATCTTATCAATGAATTGTTAGTCACTAGCCAATAAGTATATACTAGAATCAATTGCTGATGAGGCGTAACACCTTAGCGAATTATATCAAATTAAAGGGAGACTGATTATTAGATGAATTTTGAACAAATTTACTACGCCAATAGCCAACACAAGGAGCATTTCTTAGCACTTTTAACACAAAAAAAATCAAACGAGTCTGGCTACTATTCAGCCTATTACATACTTACTTCAACAAAGGAAATTTGGTCAGCAACAAAAAGACATACCACTTTTGATGAAATCGATTTTGATAAAATCTTAGAACAGGGTTTTGCTAGTTCTCATAAATCGCTCATTTTACTTGCACAACATTTGTACATGGCCAGTACTAGCTTTGACTTGGATCGTGCTTTGGAAAGCTGGGATCAACCCAGTTACAGCGTAGCTTTACAAGCAATTAAACTGCGGTGGACACTTTCGCGTGAGAGTATGGAGGACTTTTTAGAGTAAAGCTGGAGTCAATAGTACTCAACATAAAGAAAACCTGTCTTGCGCCAAACCATAGGCGCCGGTGGAAGTCTTTGGTTGCACTTATGCAGCAAGAAAGTATATAACCGTAAGTTTTACTTTCTAACTAGTACAATTAAGTCGGTTGCTTCCCATAGAAGCAACCGACTTAATTGTGTTGATCAATTCAGTTAAGGCTACGTACCTTTAATGTGGAATCCGATGGCTATAAAAGCGGAGAGAACAGACGTGCGCTCGATTCTTTAACACGGTTCGACAACGGACGCAATTTGTACTCCGCCAACTCTATTTCCTCACTATCGGCGAGATCTTGATGAAAGTCCTGTTCCAAACGTTGTGCAAATTTACAATTATAAATAAAGGCACTGATTTCAAAATTTAGGCTGAAACTTCGAATATCAAAATTAGTCGATCCCACGACTCCGATTTCACCATCGAGAATAAGAATTTTGGCATGAAGTATCCCTTTTTGATAACGATAGATTCGGACGCCTGATTCTAGTAATTCTTCAACATAAGAATGGGACGCCCAGTAGGTAATCTTGTGATCTGGAACTCCTTGGAGGATAATTCTGACGTCTAAACCACTGAGTGCAGCGGTTTTCAGGGCCATGACAGAACCTTCATCAGGAATAAAGTAGGGTGTCTCGATATAAATTGTCTTTTCTGCACTGGTCAAGGCTACAAAAAAAATTTGCAACATTGATCCCCAATCCGAATCGGGACCAGTGGCCGCAATTTGAGTCATTTGACTTCCCAACTGCTGTGGTTGCGGATAATATAACTGATCATTAATATCCTGATGAGTTACGCCATTCCAGTCATTCAAAAAGACCGTTTGTAGAAAATTAACGGAATCTCCCTCTAACTTGAGGAAAGTATCCCGCCAAAATCCAATTTTCTGATTACGTGACAAATATTCATCCCCGACGTTTAGTCCGCCGAGAAAGCCTACCCGACCATCAACCACGACGATTTTGCGATGATTGCGCAGGTTAAGTCGTCTCGAGAAGAAAGGAAAACGGACAGGATAGAACCCTTCCGCCTCAACCCCAGCTTTCTTCAACTCTACAAATCGCTTCGTAAGTGAGCGGTTTCCCAACCCATCCACAAGGACTCGTACCTTAACTCCATTTGCGGCTTTACGAATCAACAGTTTAAGAATATCCTGACCAATGGAATCGTTATGAAAAATAAAAAATTCAAGATGAATATGATCCTTAGCGCCTTCTAGTGCAGCAAAAAGAGCCTTGAACGTCTCTTGCCCGTTGGTTAGCACTTCAGAACGATTATTGAGGGTTAGAGGCGCAGCAGCATCGTTAAGTAAGAGCTGCGCCAGTTTCTTTTTCATTGAAATGGTTCCTGCTTGGTCTATGTCCTCAATCCTAGGCCTAACTTGCCACTCCTTCAGAATTTCCTCGGTTTGTTCCTGTCTCCTTTGTTTATGCCTAGAAAGTTGGCGTTTTCGGACAACGCGTCCAAGCAACACATAAAGTAGAGCACCCAAAACTGGCAAAGCTCCAAGAATTAATAGCCAGATTATAGTTTTTGTAGGATCCCTATTCTCCAAGAAAATAACGGATCCCAAGAAAACAAGCTGCGTGAGGGTAATCAAAAAAATCATTCCTAAAAAAATGGAAATAGTATTAACCTCCTCTGAAAACATCCTGTACGATTCGCTGCAAGTCGCTGGCAGAACGGCACTGATAAACTTTAGAGCAATAACTTTGATACTCTTTCATCAAATTATCTCGCTCATTCCAGTCCTGAATATCTAATGGATTTAGCCAAAATACATTACGAACTTTTTCAGAAATTTGTGCTAAGCATTCGGTTTGGGCTGGGCGATAGTTGTTTTTACCATCTCCCAATATCACTAGAGTCGCCCGAGATGAAAGGTCGCTAAGTATGTTCTCAGCCAGCTCTCGAAATACCGCTCCATAATCCGTAAACCCTGAACTAGCCTTTCGACCCCAACTTTTGATTTCTTGTTTTACCTCTCCCAGATCATCATCCCAGACAGAGTCCGAGACATCCCAAACAGAATCGATAAAAAAGAACACTCGTATTTTTCGGAAGCGAGCTCTTAAACACGTTACCATATATATTATAAACTCAGCAAACGCAGCCATAGAATTGGATACATCGCATAACACAACCAGTTCCGGCGCACGTGGAATTCTCTGACGGTAACTTAAACGAAAAAGAATTCCATCCCATTGAACACTTTGCTGAATGATACGTGAAATGTCTATTGAACCCCGGCGACTAGTTTTCAAGCGTAATCCTGGCCGTAGTGCCAATTTACGCGCCCATTTTTGAATACTTAACTTTACAAGGCCTTTTTCTTCATCAGTTAAAGTGCTTAACGGTTTAAATAACCAATGCTGCCGCGCCAAGGGTTCCCAACTGTTTTCGTGGCTAACTTGCGCCGTCAATACCTGCAGCCGAATTTCTCGAAGAAGAGATGCCCGACTATCCTGATGTGTGTACCAGGCTTCTTCTGAAAGCTCACAACGTTGATAGGCTAAATCATTAGAGTTGATCCAAGTATAATAATCCATTTCTACCAGAATTGTTTGAACCATTTCTTCAAATTCTAATCCACTACAGGTTAGTTGCTCAAGCCGCGCAACTGGAATTAGATTTACTACGTCTGCGGTATCAACAACAGTCCCTTTTTCAGTTAGGCTAATTCCTCCAGATCCACGCCCAACTCCTTGTCCCCCAATTCCCAGACCGTCTTGATTTTCTCCAAAGACAGTATTTTTTATTTCTTCCTCCGAAGACCCTCGCTCGTAGGATTTCGGGTTTTCTATAAGGATTCTCCAGACAGTCTCAAAGATTGAAAAATCTTGGGGACGGTGAATGAATAGGGATTTTACTATCTGCTTTTCAGCTAAATCAGGAAAGCGAAATAAACAGGTCTGAGCATTAAGTATATCTTGAGATGAAATAGCTAAAGATACCTGTCTCAGAGCATGAACTAACCGAATAAACTTCCATCCATCCATAGTCTTCGTCCCTCAACATTATTTTGTAACGAATTGTAATTGATACGACATTGTTAACGGCGCTGTGATGCCTCTGTCTCCCACTTTTTAAGGCGCTCCTCCAACTTGGCAATGTCCTTAGGATATTTCAATAATACGCTGAGTGTTCCCATGAGCTCACCGTAATTTACAGTCTCTTGATGAAGTGTATTCAGGGCACATGCAAAGTCGATTGTTTCAGATACACTCGGGAGTTTTTGTAAGGGTAGCTTCCTTACCCTTTCGACGAACTCACAAACATCCTTTACTAATCGGGCGGAAAGCTCGGGAGCTTGCGAGCTAAGAATTGAAATTTCCCGCTCTAAAGTAGGATATGTTAAATAGATATGAATGCAACGTCGTCTTAAGGCATCGCTAAAGTCTCGGGTATTATTGCTAGTTAATATTACAATCGGCGATGTTTTTGATGTAATGGTTCCCAGTTCAGGAATAGTGACCTGACGTTCAGCAAGTAANNAAAAGAACCGGTTCCGGAGATAGGATGGATTCTAGAAGAGGGCGGGTAAGTAAGAACTCTTCAGAGAACAGATCCACTTTAATCTCATCCCACTCTTCAGTTTTGGCGAGTTGTAAACGCAAAAGTTGTTTAGCATAATTCCAATCATACAACGCCTTATTAAGATCAAGTCCTTCATAACACTGTAACCTGATTAGTTTTCGTTTTTCCGTACGCGCAAGTGCCAAGGCCAACTGGGTCTTTCCAACCCCGGCCGGTCCTTCTATAAGACAAGGTTTTTCCAAGGCCAAAGAAAGAAACAACGTGGTCGCTGATTCTTCATCGATAAGATATCCTTCTTCTTTTAGCGCCTGAGCTAAATCCAAAGGAGATGCCTGCATAAATAACCTCCTCAAAAATAGTTTAAACTCCCTATTTAGGGCCGCTTTTTTCTTGAATCGACTATTTTTCCTTGAAGCATTTCCTTATGGCTAATGCTTATCTCAAACATGCTTTCTAGCCTTTTTATAAAAGGAATCTGTTTAAAGTCCACAATGGATATCGCTATTCCGCTTTCTCCTGCCCTGCCTGTTCTTCCCACTCGATGAAGATAAAGCTGGGGATCTTCCGGTAGATCGAGATTAAAGATATGGGTGATCCCTTTGATGTCTAGACCCCTTGCAGCCAAGTCTGAAGCCACAAGCAAGCTTATCTTCCCACTTTTGAATTCATCCATCGCTTTCCTACGGTTAATCTTGCTCGCCCCTCCATAAATACCTTCTACTTCTAAGCCGTGAAATTTAAGATTTTCCACCATTTTTTCAATTTCTTCACTTTTGTTGATAAATATTAATGCTCGTGATGGGATAATCATCCGGACTAGCTTTCTTAAAACTTCAATTTTGTCTCTTTGTTCAGCTGAAAAAAACATATGCGTAATGGTAGGTGCAATCATAACTTTATCTGTAACCCGGATGACCTCAGGGTTTTTTAATAGCTCAGCAGCCCGCTGCAAGGTCACCGAGGGTAAGGTGGCTGAAAACAACAAGAGTTGTGTCCTACTTAAGGTTGTCTTGATTACCGCCTTAACGGACTGGGAATTATTTTCATCAAGTAAGCGATCGGCCTCATCAAGGACAATCGTCTTGATTGTTTGCGATGTAATTTTTTTCTTGTGAATCAGTTCAAGGATTCGACCACTGGAACCCACGATAATATGCTGTTTTTCCTTTAGTTTTTCTATTTGCCGCGTGATATTCACGTTCCCTATGATCACTGTTGACGTGACTGCAAGACCCGAATCTTTAGACAGGTTTTCAATTTCCCTTTGAATTTGGATTGCTAGTTCATGCGTTGGTGTTAGTATCATGGCTTGTGTTTCTCTCTTTTGGGTATCAATCTTCTGGAAAATAGGAAGAAGAAAAGCTAAAGTTTTACCTGTTCCTGTTTCCGATTGACCTACAACATCTCTATTTTCCAATATAAAAGGGATTGTTTGTTCTTGAATCGCTGTTGGTTCAAGGATTCCTTCCTGTTTCAGGGCAGCCACTAAAGCCTCGTTAAGCCCGAATTGATCAAATGATGCTAGCATTGATATCTCCATCCAATCCCTATTACTGTCTTTTTTATCAGTCTCTTTAGATAACACGTATCTATTATATCCTGTTTCTCCATTTTAGAGAAATTTACCCTTTAGCGAAAAATTGTTAGATCGGTGAGGGCAATTGAGATTCAATTCAAGAAAAAGTCTCTTCCGTTTCAAACGGAAAGGACTTTCTTTTGAATTCATATGAATACAGGTTATTTCATCTAAACAACTGCAGTAAATCTAGCTAGCTTTATGTTT
>PKWS01000407.1:0-4560 GCA_003132105.1 Desulfosporosinus sp. | reverse complement strand
TTTAATGGCTTTGAGGAAAAGGAGATAAGTCCATCTCCCGCAAATTTTAGCATTTTCTTGAGAGGATATTTTGTTTTTCCTGCAAAACGTTCATCTCGTTCATATTCAATATGTGTTTGATTGAAACCTAACCAGGCAATCATACCTCTCACAAATCTATTCCTTTCGGGCATAGAGGAAAATGCAGTTGCAACACTTTTATCTATCAGTCTAAAGTCCCCGGTGTCCATTGGAATATCAACCTCTGATATACGAGATAAAACCTTATAGAAACATTTGGCAGTGAAACGTTTAAACAAAGTTTCACCATTTCTTTTTTTACGTTTGCCATATACTACATCATAGCCTTGGTGCCAAAGATTAACCATATTTTTAATTTGTTCAGGCGGATCTTGTAGATCAGCATCTATTAAGACAATTGCATCGCCTGTAGCCATATCTATACCACATGTCACTGCTGTTTGATGACCGAAGTTTCTTGAAAAGTTAATAACCTTCACATTCTCATCAAGTGTTGCTAGAGCCCTCAATATATCTAATGTCTTATCTTTACTACCATCATTGACAAACAAAAGCTCGTAGCGATATCCATTATCCTTCATTACTTTAGATATTCTCTGATAGCATTCCTCTGCAACTTCTTCTTCACAATACATAGGAATAACTATCGATAATAAATTACTGTCTCTCATGTTTAATTCCCCCACCTCTAAACGTCCATAGTTTGTTTAAAACAAAGTTGATCATCATTCCCAAAAAAGTAGCTATGATCTGGCTTGTCAACTTATTCAAGCCCAAAATTTTGACAGAAGTATAGAGTATAAAACTATTAAACATTAAGGTAATACTATTAACCCCGATAAACTTATAAATTAATTTGGAGTGATTTTCCTTTGATTTGAATACCCAACCCTTATTCCACAAATAACTATTTGCAGTTCCAATCCCATATGAAATTACATTGGCTACGATATAGTTAACACTAAAATAGACGACCAATAGAGAATAGATAACAAAGGAAATTGCTGTATTTAAAACTCCTACTAGGATGAACTTTAAAATTTGTATCATGATTACTCTTTAATCCCCCAATTGCAAAGATTATGAAGATCCAAGAGATAATAAAGGCGTACCTTGCTTGGGCCTCTGTGATTAAGAGAAGCATCACAAAGCCACTAAATAATATTAGAAAGAAGCTTATTTCTTCTGGCCGACCTTTATTTTTCATGAGAGATAAAATACTAAAATACAAAAGAAATAAATAGAACAACGTAGAAGGGATCAAAACTGTTGATTCAAATTTTCTTAAAAATTTGGTGGCTGAGCTGTTACTTACAGAAGCATCTGGAACTGTCCAATCATAAGCACTCATATCAGGCACTGCCCATTCTGATCCAAACTTGTATAAGTAAAAAGTTGAAATTTTTTGGAGGGAAGCATTAGATAGCCTATCTTTTATTATTTGTTTACTAGCTTGTGCTATTTTATCTGGATCATGGTTATAGATGTCCGGAAGTTTGGCATCTTCTACGTTCCAGTGCCCTATAGACTCAAAATTGGTTCCCTTTAAAACCGATGTCCAGGAAGGCTCTTTGGATTTCCAAAGATAAGTTTCAGTTATACCATTATAAATAAGTAGGGAACTAATTAAATACATCGGTATAAAATAGGTAGCAATTATGATAGGCAGACGTAAAACAGACTTTTTAAGCCCTTTATATATTATAAAATGTATTATATACGCTATAAGGAAAACCGAACCCACCATCCTAAACATATTTGCCATGGAAAGCGCTAAACCACAAAAAAATAGATATTTTGATTCATTCTCATGAAATGTCGATTCATTTTTGATAATTAAAACAAAGTAATAGACGCTAATCAAATAAAAGGGAACTGCTAAATTCTCTGACATGGTTTGAGAATTATACATGATAAATGGCGGGAATATAGCAAGTAAGAAGGCTGCCAATAATCCAAGCGTTTCATTATATATTTTCGCGACAATTTTATACATATAATAAACCGCCAGAGTTGAGAACAAAACATTAATTAGTTTTATTAACAAAAGTGGATTTGTTGTAAAATTATAAAAAAGTGAAAAGTATAAGACCGTTACCGTATCATGAGCAAAGCGAGCAAAATATGCATAGTTATGAAAACCATTATAATTCCCTTGTTGTACTTCTTGGGCATATTTATACATCATGCCAAAGTCAGAGTGTGGAACAGTGGGTACTAATAATATCCATAGAATTCTTAGTATGAAACCAAATAACAATATCAAAATCAAAGTATTTCTAATGCTTAATTGATTTGTTAGTTTAAAAGCCCAGACTCCAAGTCTATTTTTTCTAAAAACAAATAGAAGAATACATATGCCGCTTATAAGCGTGAAAATTTTTACCAATATTGCTTCATCCAACTTAATTTGTGCAGAGAATGAAGATGCATAAATTACAAAATAAGGAAAGCATAGCAACAAAATAATAAGCAAAATTATGAATACAAACCAGTTTAAACCTTTTGTAATAATCTCCATTATATATCCACACATCCTTTTCGTCTCCAGGTCCTCTTATCCAATTAGCTCAGCTTCTTACTCTTTCACCTTTTTTTCATTCTAATTATATTTCGGCAAAATTAAATAAATCCCTCCTCCCTGCTCATTTCTCAAATTCAAATTTCAATTTTGCCTCAGCTGGATCTTCCCAGGTCAGATAGGCATCGAATGATTTTCCCGATTTGGATTTAAACCCTTTGATTAGCGGAGTTTTTCCTTTCTTTAGCAGATTTTTAATCTGATTTGGTGTAAGCACCTTACCACATATCGGATCTTTCCATACTACGAAACGACACCCTTTCCGCCAACTCGCGCACCCAAACCCCTTCTGCCCTTCGATCACATCTCCACCGCACTTAGGACAAAGGCCCAACGCGTTTTCCTCCACCGTCGACTTTCCTTTGACTATGATCTCTCTGTCTACCTTCGCCGAGTCCTGGTCCTTATTCAGTTTCTTCCGGGTTGTTTTCGGCCCGTCCTCTTTTCCTGCTCCCTGAACTTTCCCTGAAGGTGCAAGAGCTAGAGGAGTTTTACCGTGTTTGTGTTCAAAGGAACGCAGTTCCTCGATTATTCGACCAATGGCTTCTTCCACATCCGCCATATATTGTTCGATCGTCAATTCTCCTTTTTCCACTTTAGAAAGATTAAACTCCATTTGTCCGGTCATTTCTGCACTAACCANNATCTATAAGACTTTCCATAATAGCCGGCCGGGTCGCCACAGTGCCCAACCCTTTCCCTTTCAATTGCTGGCGCAGTACCTCATCATCAATCTGTTTGCCTGCACCTTCCATGGCTTTCAGAAGGTCTCCCTGGGTAAAGCGTTTAGGTGGTTTGGTGGTCTTTTCTTCACTAAAAACACGCTTCGTCCGCACATCCTCTCCCTTACTCAAGGGTGGAAGGGTTGCGTTCTCATCATCTGCCTGCTCACTGTCATTCTTCTTGGTTTTACGAACAACCCCATCCTCGATCTCATCTGGGCCGTAAACCTTCTTCCATCCTGGGCTCAGCAGGACTTTGCCTTTCGTGCGAAAAGGCTCACCCTCAACCTCTGTTACCACTTCGGTCTGGTGATAGCGGGCCGGGGGAAACCATACGGCAAGGAAACGGCGAACAATCAAGTCATATAGTTTCTTTTCCTCACCTGATAGTCTCTCTATTGCGACTTTCTCGGTGGTTGGAATGATGGCATGATGGGCAGTGATCGTATTGATCACGCGTTTACCTTTAGGCACCCCGAAAAGACCTGCTTCATCCACCAGATTCGTGTATGGTTCTTGACGAACTGCCCTCAGATGTTCAGGTAATTTCGGCACAAGATCCTCCGATAAGTATGCGCAGTCGGTTCGGGGATATGTAATCGCCTTTTTTTCATAGAGAGACTGGGCCAACTGGAGCACTCTTTCCGCGCTGAACCCAAATTTTTTGGAGGCTGTTATTGTTAGAGAAGTCAGATCAAAAAGAAGTGGGGCAGGTTCTTGCACATCCTTTTGTTCCATTTTTGTAATTTTTCCCGGTTTACCCTGCGTTCTTTTCACGATATCTTCGGCATCTTGGCTACTTGTAATCCGTTTTGATTCTTCACTGGGATCAAACCACTTACCAGAATATTCTCCCTGTGTTGTCGCGAACTCAGCCCGCACTTCGAAGTAGGGCTGGGCAATAAAACGTTCAATCTCCCATTCTCTCTCTACAATCAAGGCCAGGGTCGGGGTCTGCACCCTCCCTATTGAAATGACATTAGGTTTTTTCCGCACAACATCAAAGCTCCCAAACAATGCAGTAAACCCTTCCGTCAGATTCATGCCAAAATCCCAGTCTGCAAACGCTCGGCCGTGCCCTGCTGCCGCCAGTCCAGCCACAGATTCAGCAGGACGAAGCCGCTTCAAGCCTTCCCGTATCGCCGCGGTTGTCAGAGAAGAGATCCATAGCCTAGACAAGGGTTTACTACACTTGGATGCATCCCACACTTCCTGAAAAAGCAACTGTCCTTCCCT
>PKWS01000351.1:2171-3631 GCA_003132105.1 Desulfosporosinus sp. | reverse complement strand
TCAATACGCTCTGCGAACAGATAGTTTTGGATGATGTCAAGCATTGTCGTAAACTGGGAGAAAAGCAGAATCCTGTGACCACTATCGAGGGCGTCAGTGAGGATTTCCTGTAAAAGCAACATCTTGCCGCTCTCCCCGGTGTAATTTTCCAAAAACATGGCCGGGTGACAACAGATTTGCCTAAGTCTAGTCAGGGCAGCGAGGATTTTCATGTGGCTTTTATTATAACCTACGGTTACAATTTCCTGGGCTATTTTCCCTTTCGCCTCCTGTAAATAGGCTAAATATAATTTCTTCTGGTCTTCCGTCAAGGGAGCACTCAGTAGGGTTTCAATCTTCTCGGGTAGTTCTTTTAGGACATCCTTCTTCAGTCGTCGTAAAATAAAGGGGTTGGCATGGCGACTTAATTCCGAAAGAGGTTTAGAGTCCTCTCCTTTGATAATTGGGATTTCGTATTTCTTGCGGAATTCCTGGTGGGAGAGGAGATAGCCAGGCATGATAAAATTAAAGAGGGACCAAAGTTCGGAAAGCGAGTTTTCAATCGGCGTTCCCGTCAGTGCAAAATAGCCCTTGGCTTGAATCTGCTGGACAGATTTTGCGTTTAGAGTTTGCGGGTTTTTGGTGTGTTGAGCCTCGTCTAAGAAACAGTAGGAAAACTTAAACTCAGCAAATTTATCGATGTCACGTCGCAGTATGGGGTAGGAAGTGACCACTAGGTCCCATTGTTCTTCCATATCGGATAATTGCGTATTTCGTTCCTGGGGGGTTCCTTCCACAACTAGAACTTTCATAGTCGGGGTGAATTTCTTGGCTTCCTCTTGCCAGTTATAGATCAATGACGTGGGGGCGATGACCAACGCGGGTCCAATGGCATTAGGTTTTTCCGATAAAATAAAGGAAAGGACCTGTAAGGTCTTGCCCAATCCCATATCATCGGCTAGAATGCCGCCTAGGCCAAACGAAGCCAGAGTTTTTAACCATTTAAAGCCGGTCTTCTGATAATCCCTTAAGACATGCTGCAACTCCGCAGGGATTTCGAACTCCCCATCTTGGGGTTCGAGAATGCTTTGGACTAATTGCTTAAAGGCTTTATTGCGATGGACTCCCGGCAGGTTAGCCTGACGCAAAAAGCTGTCAATATACATAGCTCGGTATTTAGGCAGATTGAGCAGTTTGTTGTTGAGATCTTCGGCATCAAGGTTCAAATAATCTAGAAGTTGAGCTACAGAGGTCAACTCGGTCTGGTTTAAATCAAGGAAAGAGCCGTCCCGGAGGCGGTGGTATTTCTTCTTCAATTGGAGGGAATGAAAAATATCCGCCAATTCGTCTTGTTCAATATCATTATATTGGAAGGAAACTTCTAATATGTTCAAGGTTTCGTCTAAACGTACCTGGCCGGAGAACGTGGTAGAGGTTCGGATTTTGACTTTGAATTGATCGGAGTAGTATAGTTCTGCGAG
>PKWS01000351.1:0-2028 GCA_003132105.1 Desulfosporosinus sp. | reverse complement strand
TGTCTTCTAGGGTGGGGTCAATAGACACCTGACCCAGTTTCCCGAGCAAGGGCAGAGCTTCCGAAACGAAAAACTCCTTCTGTGCCGCTGGAATGACAAGATTGGTCGTGGATCCTTTGCGGAGTGCCCTTAGAATCGGGGGGAGAAGATCTTTTTGGGTAGGGGAAGCCAGATAAATGTTTTGCAGGTAGGAGTAGTAACTGCCATCTCGTGTGAGTTGGAGAGGAACCTCGTCACTTTCTAGTGCCAAAGTAAGATCTTGACCTTGTGGCTGTAGGGAGAACTCCATAGGTAGCCCACGCCGGACGATTTGGCTGGGAAGTAGGGGAGCAGAGCTGATGCTCCATAGAAATACTTTGTCCCCTAAGGCGTCCAGAAATTTAGTCAGGTAATACCCACTCAGAGGCAAAGATTTTTGACATAAGAGGGTAGTGGTATAGAAGGGCCCTTGCATTTCCGTTAAGGCTGTATGCTGCTCAAACATTTCCAGAAGCATATTGATAAGCGCTCGATCTTCTTCCTTAAAGGATTGGAGCGATGGCTCAAACGTAAACTGTTTTCCGAATTCAAGTGATCGCCCTGTTTTTATAGAGGAGATGAATTGTTCAATGTCCTTGACAACATATAGTCGCTGTAGACCCAGTTTGAGTTGCATTTGGGCAGAAACTCGGTGGCCAGGGTTGATTTGGAGTTCCACCACGAGGGTTACCTCTTCTTGGGGGATTTCTTGGTGATGATTAGAAAATACCTCCAAGAGATCTTCCACAACGCGGTTAGGAACTATGGGATCAGCCCAAGCTGTGGGTAATTTCTGCTGGGCTGCTTTTAATACGGCGATGACATGTTTGCATGCACCGGGATAGTCTGTAAAGGCAGGGCAAGTGCAGCGGTAGGAGCGTACAGAGTTATCTTTCTCAAAAGCTACCTGGATGGAATAACGCAAACCGCCTATGACATTAGCGTTCACCAGGCCTTTATCAGGGGAGAAGATGAAATTTCTGACCCTACCGGCTGTGTAATATGAAAAGCCCTTTTTATATACGCGGTCATTATCAGCAAGATCCAGGATTTGTTGCTCAGAAATGTTAAAGCTTGGCATGAAATACTCCTTTTGTCGGCATTATTCTATAAAGGAAATCTATTAAGCATATCATAGTTGAGGGTTACTAGTCTATTTCACACNNGGGGGATGTTCCATGCTTATTACCTGCGATAACAACATGCAAATGGGCTATATTTATTTAATGCCTAATGAGACGACCGCCGAGTACACCCTCGAGAAAAGTGATATCGGGCTATATTATGATGTAAACAGCCTTAGCATCCCAAGGATTAAATGGCTAAGCATGGGTCAAAGTTTAAGCCAAATGCGTTTGGCTACTAAGACGTATAGAGAGGCTGTAGATAATGCCTTTCATTGTGAATATTGGAATGATCTAGACAGTGAAGGATATATGATCGGAATCGAACTGTATTTGACGGAAGAACTGCTCTTACCTTTAGTAGCACATCAAGCTTTCAAACTTTACGATATACGATGGCGTAACCGTGATTTCAGAGTCCTTACCTTGGACGCGTATCATGATGTTCTCAATAAAAATAATATTATTTATCCCTTAACCTCTGAAAAAGACGCTTTTGTAATAGTAGCCATTGATCCATTATCCCAGGTAGGTAAGATTATGGCCCTGATCTCTGCAAGGGATGATATATATCCAATCGATTATTTGAAGAAACCCTTGTTTATGTTAGCTAATTCAAGTCGATATTTCAGCAAAGATTAGAACTATCCCAAAAAAAGAGGACGATACACCTACTAAGTGGTGAATAATCCTTGAAGTTATAGGAAATTCTCGAACAAAAAGGGGCTGTAACAAACTAGAAAACAAGTTTTGTTACAGCCCCTTTGTTTGATACAATGAAATTCTCTTGAAATGAAGGAATTTGTTGAATTTCGACGAATTAAAGTTTTAGGGAAAATGGAAGAAGAGAGGTTTGGATTGAACTATGCTTACTGTTGAAAAAATC
>PKWS01000029.1 GCA_003132105.1 Desulfosporosinus sp. | reverse complement strand
GCCATTGTGCCAGCTATATTATGAGCAACAGCTTCGCAATCAGCATTTGATAAATCATCCACAGGAAGAATGATGACATGGTTCCGGATTCCAATTTTTCCGTTTTCTCTGCGATATCCTAAAATCTTACTGTCCATAATTCCACCTCGCTGTTCTTAAGTTATGGGTGTGTACCCAATCACCGATTTTGATATCTGCGGTTGTGGTTCCTACATTCTCACCATATTTAATCATCGTTGCACCATTCTTAATCTCTTGGAGTGCGATTTTGTGACCGAGTGGAATATCGTGGTTTGACTTCACGTGGTATTCTTTACCGCTTTCGATTTCAACACCTAGTACTTCTTCGCCAGCTTTAATGTCTTGGACAGCAACGCCTACATAGTCTCCATCTTGGTGAACTAGAAATTTGTGACTACTCATGATATCCTCCTTTGTTTTAAGTAAGATTTGATCTTTTTGGGTTCCAAAACGGTTCTTTAATTACTTTCACCTCTCACGCATCGTCCCCCCATCTCCGAATCTCAGCAATGCAGTGTTTGGCATGTGGTATGTGGTATTACCATTGTGTAACTAGATATTAATCCCTTTTTTCACTATTGTCAACGGGTTTATTAAAAAAAAAATTTACCTAATACGATCGTTTTCGATTGTATTAAGTAAATCTTATATTGAGTACTACGGAATCTACTCTCAGCCCTCTGGGGCCTGCACCGTAGATTGAATGGCTTCTCTGACATTCACTAAATGATTCAGCATTCTTTGATGCGCTAATTCCGGATCTCTTTGATTAATTGCTTCAAAAATTGTTTCATGTTCCAGAACGGATAACCGTTGTCGCCCTGGAACCATTAGTACTCTGGCTCTATTTTCTCCGAGTAGATCTAATAGGTTAATCATCAGTCTCATCAGGACCCGGTTACCTGCAGCTTCCACAATCTTCAGGTGAAATTCAGCATCGAGTAAAGCGAGTTTCGACTCATCCCCATCCCCTACTTCTTTTCCTTTACGAACAATATGCTGGAGTAGCCGAAGATCCTGCTCGTTCGCGTTCTCTGTGCACCAAATCACTGCTTGGCTTTCTATTATTTCCCGGACCTGAAATAGCTCTTCAACTGTCCCCCGTGAGATTTGAAGTAGGGCAGCTAATCGAGAAACATCTTCCGCTCCATTCACTTCGTTAATATATGCCCCCATACCATGCCGGATCGTGACTATACCTAACCCAACCAGCATTTTGAGAGCATCTCGAATCACTGTCCGGCTTACAGAAAACATGGTGCACATTTCGCGTTCGGCGGGTAGCTTATCACCCGGTTTCAGTTCGCCGTTGTTAATTGCTTGCATAATCTGATTTACAATACCTTCGGATAGGTTACCATGAAATTTAACGGGTTCAAACATAACGTCCACCGACTTTACTTTTTTTACATTGGTATTATATCATAACAGCTAGTTGAACGTATAGATGAAGACCAGACAGGTAAAAACCAGCCTGGCCGGTCCTTCTTTTGCTGCCCCCTCATCCGTTGGAACAATGGCAGTGAGGCTCAATGAATGCTCCGTCAGTTCCCAACATTCTTCTCGTTTGTTTATAATCCTTGCGTTGATGCTTCATATTGCTTCTTATATCTGTAGAAACTTGGTTTAGTCATACCTAATTTCTTCATACACTCAAAAGGTTTTACTGTTCCTTCTTCAACATCCTTATATGCTTTTACAAACAAGTCAAAGTCTATTGCTTTGGGTCTACCATACAGCGCCCAGTCGCCACGTTCTTTCATTGAAGCTATGCCTTCTCTTTGCCTCTTCTCTCTCTTTTGCATTTCAGCATGTGCGAACGTAGCGTACATTTCAACTAACATGTTGTTGATTGTGTCCATCATCATTGAAGCCATGCCTTTATCAAAGGATGAATAATCAACCAATGATGTTGGTATCTCTAGTATCATCATTCTAACGCCTAAGTTTTTAAAGTGTTGTATCTCCTTTAATGTGTCTTCTTTGTTCCTACCCAATCTATCTAGTTCTGAAACAATAATGACGTCACCTTTATACTTTGCCATTCTCTTCATTGCTAGATAGTCAGGCCGATTGAAGTTCTTTCCAGTTTGTTGATCACAGAACATTTCACCCAATTGAATATTATGTTCTTGGCAATAATCATTAATGGCTTTGATTCCTCTATCAAGATGTTGTTCAGAAGTAGATGTTCTATGGTATCCGTATACCTTTGCCATTGATCTACCTCCAGTCACTTCATTCATTAAGTATATTATACCGTTTAGTATTTAAATGTATACACTTTAATTGAGGCGTCTTAATAGTTTTTATGTATACATTTCAAGCATATATAATGAACTGAAAATGGTAGTGTCGATAAGTATACTTTTTGATACTACTACAAAGAATCACCTAGTACAGTGCATGAAGACAGTACATTAATCGGTTCTGTTATGACAATAGCCCCAACCTTCTTTTTATAGAATGCTGGGGCTATTGATTATTAAACTCGTAAATTTATGGGGTATGTAACGTGACACCCTCTTCAAGAATATTTACCTTTTTGGCGGGATTTGCACAAATAGCTAAATCTATTTTTGGTCAACAAAGGCTTCCACAGTGCCCTATGTCATTGAGACAAATTGATGGGTAAACTGTTCTGGTGATGTAAGCTGATATTAATACTGTATTACAAGGTGTACCTTATGAGACCGTGGATTGTATTGACTTCGTCTGTTTATAGTTTAAAACAATGACAAACATTAGCATACCTATTTCAAGAAACAACATCAACCAAACAAAATAAAGTAAAGTAAAGTAGTCACTAACTGTTTATTTAGATCATGCCCATGTAAACATGTAATACTCTTTTAAATTACCGAAAAATAGGTTATACTGTAATTACAGGATAACTGTAATTAGGGGGTAATTAAATGGCTATTGTTCAGCAAATACAAAAGCGTATGCTTATTAGCTTGGCTCAGATTGCCAAAGACGTAAACCTACATGAAGGTGATCATATTGTAATTGAGGAAATGGACGGAGGGATTTTCTTAAGGCC